>DASWAB010000135.1:0-3911 GCA_036391375.1 Nitrospirota bacterium | reverse complement strand
CAAGGTTCACCTGACCGGCAAGAAACTCGACCAGAAGGTCTACTACAGCCACTCCGGATTTCCCGGCGGCCTCAAGTCAGTCACTGCCGGCAAACTCATGCGGACCAGGCCGGAGGACGTGGTGAAGAAGGCAGTTGAAGGGATGCTCCCCAAGACCAGGCTCGGCAAACAGATGCTTTCCAAACTCAAGGTGTACGCAGGGGACAAGCATCCACATGCAGCCCAGCAGCCGACGGAAATGAGCGTTAAAGAATAAAGCTAATGGTTGGCCATTTTTAGGAGGATTGTAATGTCAGCGGCAGCCGTCTCAAGATACTATGCAACAGGAAAGAGAAAAAATTCCATCGCCCGCGTGTGGCTGATGCCCGGCAGCGGCAGGATCACGATCAACGACAAACCCATGGACCAGTATTTCGGCCGTGATGTGCTCAAGATGATCATCCGCCAGCCTTTCGAGATTACCGGCACGATGGACAAGTTCGACACGCTTGTAAGCGTGCTCGGAGGCGGAAACTCGGGCCAGGCAGGCGCCATCAGGCACGGGATTTCCAAGGCCCTCCTCGCGGTGGACGCCGAGTCGCGCGGCAAGCTCCGCAAGGAAGGCCTCCTGACCCGCGACCCCAGAGCCAAGGAGCGCAAAAAATACGGTCAGAAGGGCGCGCGTGCGCGGTTCCAGTTCTCGAAGAGATAAGGGATCAAATACCTATCTGTTGAGTGCCATGCAGGTCCCGTTACGAAGAGGGAAGGTAGAGATGCCTTCCCTTTTATTTTGCTCTGCCGTCCTCGCGAAGAAGGAGGCAGGTATCCGGCATGAACACGACAAAGCTGAAAATTGCAATTATAGGATCGAGCGGTTATACGGGGGGGGAGCTCTACCGGTTGTTGCTCCTTCATCCCCGCGTCGCCGTTACCGCGGTCACCTCGGAAAAAAACGCGGGCAAGCCGCTTACGTCCGTGTTTCCTCACCTCATGGGCCTGACGGATTTGCTCTGCGAGCCGCTCGACCCGGACGCAATCGCAAAGAAAGCGGATTTCGTGTTCCTGGCGCTCCCGCATGTGACGGCCCAGGAGGCGGCCTTTCGGTTCCACACGCTCGGCAAAAAGGTGGTTGACCTCTCGGCGGATTACAGGCTTTCGGACCCCGCGCTGTATGAGAAATGGTATGAGCACTGCCACCAATACCCCGAATTACTGAAGCAAGCGGTGTATGGGCTGCCGGAGCTGCACCGGGAGGAAATCAAAAGGGCCGCGCTCGTGGCCAATCCGGGTTGTTACCCGACAAGCGCTATCCTCGCGCTCGCGCCGCTCATTAAAAAAGGAATGGCTGACCTTGCCGGCATCATCATCGACTCCAAATCGGCCGTCTCGGGCGCGGGCCGCAGCCCTTCGCTCGCTCACCACTTCCCGGAAGTGAACGAGGGGTTCATGGCCTACAAGATCGGGACGCATCGCCATACGCCGGAGATCGAGCAGGAACTTTCCTCTTTGGCTGGCAGGCGGATAACGCTCTCGTTCACGCCGCATCTTGTCCCCATGAACCGGGGGATTCTGACCACCGTTTACGTTCCGCTTGCAACGAAGGCCGATACCGCAGGCGTGCATTCGCTGTATCAGGAGCAGTATCAGCGCGAGCCGTTTGTGCGGCTGCTGCCGGTAGGCCGCTTCCCGAACGTGCGGAACATGCGGGGCTCCAATTTCTGCGACATTGGCGTATATGCCGACCCGCGCACGGACCGCGCCGTCGTGGTCACGGCCATCGACAATCTCGTCAAGGGCGCCTCGGGTCAGGCGATCCAGAATATGAATCTGATGATGGGATTCGACGAAACCGAAGGGCTCAGGCACGCGGGGCTGTTTCCGTGACGCGCATACAACTCACCTGAAAGGGTACGATAATGAGGATTCTGGACACAAAAAATTTTTCCGTGCCGGGCTTCAAGGCATGGGGCATCCACAGCGGAATCAAGAAGATCGACAAAAAAGACCTCGCAATCATCTACTCTGACCGCGAGGCCGCTGTCGCCGGCGTTTTTACGAAAAACCGCGTGAAGGCCGCATGTGTGCTTTTGAACACGGCGCGGGCGAAGTCCGGCAAGGGACAGGCGATCATTGCGAACAGCGGCTGCGCCAACGCCTGCACCGGCAAGCGCGGGGTGGCCGACGCCCGCGCCACCGCCGAGGCCGCGGCGCAGGAACTCGGCGTCAAGCCCGACATGGTGTACGTAGCGTCCACCGGCGTGATCGGCGAATTCCTGCCCATGCCGAAGGTGGTGAACGGCATTATTACCGCCGTCGGCCTGCTGTCCGCCACCGGATGGGAGCAGGCGGCCGAGGCCATTATGACAACGGACATCTATCCCAAGCTCTCGATCGTGCAGGAGGAGATCGGCGGAAAAACAATAACGGTCGCCGGCATTGCCAAGGGCTCGGGCATGATCCACCCGAACATGGCGACCCTGCTCTGCTTCATCATGACGGACGCGAATGTCTCGGCGCCCATGCTCAAGAGGTCCCTTGCCGCCTCCATGGAGAAGTCGTTCAACATCATCACGGTGGACGGCGACACGAGCACGAACGACATGGTCCTCTGCATGGCGAACGGCGCGGCGGGAAACAAGAAGCCGGGCGTCGGCAGCAGGGACAGCAGGAAATTTCAGGGATGCCTGGATGCCGTCGCTCGTTCGCTGGCGAAACAGGTGGTGCGCGACGGCGAGGGTGCGACGAAATTCGTGGAGGTCGAGGTCAGGAACGCCAGGAACCCTGCTGAAGCGAAACACGCAGCCGTGACCGTGGCGAAATCGAGTCTCGTCAAGACCGCGCTTTTCGGCGAAGATGCCAACTGGGGCAGGATCATGGCCGCCCTCGGGTATTCCGGCGTTGAGATGGATGAAGCCCGGACCGACATTTTCATCGGCAAGACCAAACTGGTCGAGAAAGGCCTGGGTATGGGTAAGCATGCGGAACGAGATGCCGGGCTTGCGCTCAAGCAACGGGAGGTGCAGATCGTCATCGATCTGCACAAGGGCAAGGCGGCCGCGTCGGTCTGGACCTGCGATTTGTCCTATGAATATGTGAAGATAAATGCTGCGTACCGGAGTTGATGGGGCGGATTCAGGTTTTTTGGTTTGGCACAGCAGTTATGTTCGAAGCTTTGAACCCGCTGAAATTTTAGCGAAAATTTCTCTTGACATTCATGGGTGGAGTTGTTATTTTTGTAGATTATGCCGCTTTTCAGATAATAAGGGCATCTCTTTCACCTGTGCTGATCGTTGGTGCTCTGTAATTGCCTATCCAAATATCTAAAAATAGAAGATATAACAATTAGATGCAGAGGAGGGGGGGTGTAGCGAGAGTGTCTGGTATCAGGTTGCGAGAGAACGAGCCTTTCGAGGCCGCACTCCGGAGATTCAAAAAGAACATAGAAAAAGAAGGCGTGCTCTCAGAGGTTAAAAAGCGGGAGCATTACGAAAAACCAAGCGTAAAGCGGAAGAAAAAAGCGCTTGCCGCACGCAAAAAGGCCGCTAAGACAGCTCGTATTTTCCGGCGTAGCTAAATACGTCTCGGAGCAGCGAAATGCTGGCTGGCGGATGCGTGAGCGCAAGGCCAATGCACGCGTAATCGATGAGGGGGGGGAGGGCTGAATGCAATTACGGGAGAAAATTGATAATGATATAAAAATAGCCCTCAAATCCGGTGCGAAAGACAAGCTTTCCGCCCTGCGTCTGCTTTCCGCGGCCTTGAAAAACAAACAGATCGACAAAAGACGGCCACTCACAGAAGAAGAAGTTGTCGAGACGGTGCGGTCCCTTATCAAACAGCGAAAAGACTCGATCGAGCAGTTCGCCAAGGGGGGCAGGCAAGATCTTGTCGATAAAGAAACCGCAGAAATAACGGTGCTTGAGGTCTATCTC
>DASWAB010000134.1:0-4139 GCA_036391375.1 Nitrospirota bacterium | reverse complement strand
CTTCGTTTACCGACGCGAAGTCGGACATGTTTTTGAGATAAATCGTCGATCTGACGACGTTCGGCATGCCGCATCCCGCGGCTTCAAGAATCGCTTTAGCATTTTCCATGACCAGTTTCGTCTGGGATTTTATGTCAGCTTGGACGATATCTCCGGTTTTCGGATCTATTGGGATCTGGCCGGAGACAAATACGAACCCGCCTGCTTCGACAGCCTGTGAATACGGTCCGATAGCCTGCGGAGCGCCATAAGACTTGATAATTTTATTTTTCATTATAATCTCCAAAATACTTTAAGTTATAACATTAATATATTGTTATGTTTGAGTTTTGTAAACATAAAGTAAACCATTAACCTGACTTCACCCTCTTCACGTCAAGCACGCCTTTAATGGCCTCGATGTTTTTGATGATCCGGTTCAGGTGCTCCACATCCTTGATGTCGATCGTAAAGTTCAGGGTGGCCTCTTTATTCTCGGCCGTGATAACCTCGGCATGGCTGATGTTCGACTCAGCGGCGCTGATGGACGACGATACGCTGGCAAGAAGGCCCGGCTTGTCCTGCGTCCGGACGGATATCTTGACGGCATGGGCGCCGACCGGGAAATCGCCCCACGAGACCTCCACGAGCCGCTCCTTGTCGAAGGTAAGCTCTCCCACGTTCGGACAGTCTGCGGTATGGATCGAGACCCCCCTGCCCCGCGTTATGAATCCCACGACCTTGTCTCCGGGAACGGGGTTGCAGCATTTGGAAAGATGGATCAGCATGTTATCCATGCCGCTGATCTTCATCCCGCCGGCGGCGGGCTTTGCATGCTTGTGGAGGAGCTTCTTCAGGATGGGTTCGACGTGCGGCTTCTCCGGCGCAAGCTTGTTCGCCACCAGGTGCGCCGATACCTTGCCGTATCCGATGGCGGCCAGAAGGTCGTCGGCGGTATTGTGCGACAGCTCTGCGACGACCGTGTGGAACTCATCGGACTTGAAGACCTTCGCGGGGCTGAGGTCGTGCTTGCGCAGTTCCTTCTCAAACAGTTCCCTTCCCAGCACGATGCTGCGCCTTCGCTCCTCGACCTTGAGCCACGCCTTGATCCTGGTCCTCGCCTTCGACGTCTTGACGAACTTGAGCCAGTCGCGGCTCGGGGCATGGCCTGCCTGGGTCGTGACCTCGATCTTGTCGCCGTTCTGGAGCACGTGCTTGAGCGGCACGATCTTGCCGTTCACCTTCGCCCCCACGCACTGGTGGCCGATGTCGGTGTGCACGCTGTAGGCGAAATCCACGGGCGTTGAGCCCAGCGGAAGCTCTTTCACGTCGCCGCGGGGCGTGAACACGTAGACGACGTCCGGGAACAGGTCGCCCTTGACCGTCTCCATGAATTCTTTTGCGTCGGGCACGTCCTTCTGCCATTCGAGGAGCTGCCGGAGCCATGCGAACTGCTGTTCCTCCCGCTTGCTCATGGCGGACTTTTCCTTGTACCGCCAGTGCGCGGCGATGCCCTCCTCGGCGAGCTTGTGCATCTCTTCGGTGCGGATCTGGAACTCGACGCGCTCGCCCTTGGGCCCGATGACCGTAGTGTGGAGCGACTGATAGAGGTTCGACTTGGGAACGCCGATAAAATCTTTAAAGCGCCCCGGCACCGGCGTCCAGAGCGAATGGATGAGGCCCAGGATGGCGTAGCAGTTGACCTTGGTGTCCGTGATGATCCGGATCGCGATCAGGTCGTAGACGTCCTCGAAACCGATCCCCTGCTTCTGCATTTTCTGGTAGATGCTGTAGAAGTGTTTGGGCCTGCCCTTCACCTCGCCTTTGTACCCGTGCTCAGCGAGCTGGCCTTTCACAATGTCGATGAGCTCGTTGATGTAGGACTCGCGCTCGATGCGGCGCTGCATGACTTTTTTGGCAAGGTCATAATACGCCTCGGGATTGACGTACAGGAACGAAAGGTCTTCGAGTTCGGTCTTGATCTTCGATATGCCCAGCCGGTTGGCGAGCGGCGCGTAGATGTCGAGCGTTTCCTGGGCGATGCGTTTCTGCTTGTCCGGGGGCAGGGACTTCAGGGTGCGCATGTTGTGGAGCCGGTCGGCCAGCTTGATCAGGATCACCCGGATGTCCTTGGCCATGGCCACGATCATCTTGCGGAAGTTCTCGGCCTCGCGCTGCTCGCGGCTCTGGAGCTCCATGCGGGAGAGTTTGGTCATGCCGTCCACGAGCCTGGCCACCTCGTCGCCGAACATGGCCTTGATCTCATCCTGCGTGGCGCCGGTGTCCTCGATGGTGTCGTGGAGCAGTCCGGCGGCCACGGTGGCCGCGTCGAGTTTGAGGCCCGCCAAAATAGCGGCAACCTCGATGGGATGGATCAGGTAGGCCTCTCCCGACAGGCGCATCTGCCCCTGATGGGCCTTGGCCGAAAAGATATAGGCGCGCCGAAGGAGGTCCACGTCCGCGCCGGGGCTGTAGTCCTGGACCCGCTCAACTATGTCTTCGAGGCGAACTGCAGGCATAAGATCCTTGAGATCGTAGTTCGTAGTTCATTTTTTTAGCTAAGAGCTGCCGGCTCCAAGCTGCTTCTTACTTGTCGGCTTTCAAATCCCTTATCTCAAGCTCCACCGCTGTCTTTCCGTTCCAGGCATTGAGCCGGGGCGTAAACACCGCGGCCAGCCGCGCGCCGTCCCTCACCCTCGTGCCCAGGAGTCCGCCGCGGTTAAAGGCAATGGCATCAAGGGCGGCCCCATTCTGCTGCCGAAGCCTCAGCTTCAAATGATTGTTGCCAACGATCTTCGATGAGACCACGGTGAGGCCGCGCGCACCGAGCCTGGGTTCGGGATTGCCCTGGCCGAAGGGGGCCAGTTTTTCGATCTCCCGCATCAGGTCCATCGTAAGGTCGTCCAGCGTCACTGCGCTGTCGATGCACAGCGACTTTACAAACCCTTGCGGCCCGACCCGCTCGCGCACGAGGGAGCCCAGCCGCTCGCGAAACAGCGGAATATTTTCCTTCGCGATGGTAAAACCGGCTGCGTATTTGTGCCCGCCGAACCCCAAGAGCAGGTCTGAACAGGCGGCAAGCCCCTCGTAGAGGTCGAATCCGGGAATGCTCCGCGCCGAGCCCTTGCCGATGCCGTTTTTGATATGGATGAGCGCCGTGGGACGGTAAAACTCTTCGGCAAGACGCGACGCAACGATCCCGATCACGCCCGGATGCCACGCATCCGATGAGAAGACGAGCGCTCCGGCCGCGTCAGTGTCCGTCCTCCGGCACTGGAGCCTGGCGTCCTGCCAGATGCCGTCTTCAACGGACTGGCGCTCCCGATTCACTGTATCGAGGGCCGAGGCGAGATCACATGCCTCTTCCCGCGAGCCCGTCGTGAGCAGGCGGAACGCGGAATCGGCCCGGGCGAGCCTTCCGCTCGCGTTGAGCCTGGGCGCCAGCGTGAACCCGACGACACCCACGCCGATCTTCCTGCCGGAGAGGCCCGAGACCTGTTTCAGCGCCGCGATCCCCTGCCTTTGCGTTTCTGAATCCGACGACAGCAGGTCGAGGCCGTGTTTAACGAGTATGCGGTTCTCCCCGGTGATTCTGCCAACGTCCGCGACCGTGCCGAGGGCCACGAGATCGAGAAAGGAGATAAGCCTTTCAGCATCCGGGCCCGCATTCATAAGCGCCTGCGCCAGCTTAAATGCAATGCCTACGCCGGTAAGGCCGAAGACCCGCTCTCTCACGTCCGGCGATGCTTCAGGGACAAGCAGCGCGGGATGGAGCACGGCGTACGCGTCAGGAAGAGATAAAGCGTTCGAATCGTTTGAGTCGTTTAAGCTGCTGTTTGAACGATTTAAACTATTCAAACTACTCGGACCATTCAAACGGTTTATCTCATGATGATCGGTGATGATGAGGTCAAGCCCGAGCAAGCGGGCGTGCCCGGCCTCCCTGACGGCGGTGATGCCGCAGTCAACGGAGATGACAAGCCCCGCGCCGGAGGCCTTTATCGACTCCAGCGCCCGTGCGTTCAAACCGTATCCCTCGGTCAGCCGGTCCGGAAGGTAGCAGTCCGCATTTGCCCCGAGCTGTTTCAGGGCCAGATACAGAAGAGAAGTTCCGGTCACGCCGTCAACGTCATAATCTCCATAGACGACGATCTTTTCGC
>DASWAB010000133.1:0-5456 GCA_036391375.1 Nitrospirota bacterium | reverse complement strand
AGTCGACATGGGCATAGTGACGGTTCTCGGTCTGGTACTCCACATGGGCCGTCGCGATCGTGATACCGCGCTCCCGTTCTTCCGGAGCCTTGTCGATGTTATCGTACGACACGAAGCTCGCCATGTTCTTGAATGCCAGCACCTTCGTGATGGCTGCCGTCAGGGTCGTCTTGCCGTGGTCTACGTGGCCGATGGTGCCCACGTTCACGTGGGGCTTGGTCCTCTCAAATTTCGCCTTTGCCATGCTATCCGCCTCCTCAAGGGGAAGTGAAAATCTGATTCTCGAACGATGATTACTTCGCCTTAACCGTCTCGCCTTTCACCTTTGCGATGATCTGCTCTGAAATATTCTTGGGGACTTCCTCGTAGTGCTCGAACTGCATGGTGTACGTCGCCCTGCCCTGCGTCTTGGACCTGATGTCCGTGGCGTAGCCGAACATCTCCGAAAGCGGCACCTGCGCCGTAATGACCCTCCCCGATCCTCGTACGTTCATGCCCTGCACCCTGCCGCGGCGGGAGTTGAGATCGCCGATGATATCGCCCATGTATTCCTCGGGGCACACGACCTCGACCGCCATGATCGGTTCGAGCAGCGCGGGCGAAGCCTTGGCCGCCCCTTCCTTGAAGCCCATGGAACCTGCGATCTTAAACGCCATTTCCGACGAGTCCACGTCGTGATAAGATCCGTCGATAAGCCTGACCTTGATGTCAACCATGGGATAGCCTGCAAGCACGCCGTTTTCCATGGCCTCGACGATGCCCTTCTGCACCGGCATTACATATTCTTTCGGCACCGCGCCGCCCACGACCTTGCTCTCGAACTCAAACCCTTTGCCCGGCTCCTGCGGCTCCAGTTCCAGGATAACATGTCCATATTGACCGCGGCCGCCGCTCTGGCGCACGTACTTGCCCTCCGCGGTGACTTTTTTGCGGATGGTTTCCCGGTACGCCACCTGCGGTTTGCCGACGTTCGCTTCGACCTTGAATTCGCGGGTGAGGCGGTCGACGATGATCTCAAGATGGAGTTCGCCCATGCCGGAGATGATGGTCTGCCCCGTCTCCTGATCGGTGTACACGCGGAACGACGGGTCTTCCTGCATCAGCTTCTGGAGCGATAAGCCTAATTTCTCCTGGTCCGCCTTGGTCTTGGGCTCGATGGCCACGGAGATGACAGGCTCCGGGAACGACATCGCCTCGAGAATGACCGGTTTACTCTCATCACACAGCGTATGCCCCGTGAGCGTGTTTTTCAGTCCGACTGCGGCGCAGATGTCGCCGGCGTAGATCTCCTGAATCTCCTCGCGCTTGTTCGCATGCATCTTGAGCAGCCTGCCGATACGCTCCTTGACGCCCTTCGTGGAGTTATAGACATACGAACCGGAATTCAGCGTACCGGAATAGACCCGGATAAAGGTCAACTGCCCCACAAACGGGTCGCTCATGATCTTAAATGCCATTGCCGAGAACGGGTCGCTGTCCGACGCCTTGCGCTCAATCTCGGCACTGGTCTTCGGATCAGTGCCCTTCACCGACGGAATATCGACCGGCGACGGGAGATAATCGACAACGGCATCGAGCAGGAGCTGGACGCCTTTGTTCTTGAACGCCGATCCGCAGATGACCGGGAATATCTGCATCGCGATCGTGCCCTTGCGGATCGCAGCCATGATCTCGGCCTCCGTAGGCTGCTCATCGTTCAGGAACTTGTCGCCGATCACATCATCCACGTCGGCGAGCTTTTCGATCATCTTGTCCCGCCACTCCTTGGCCCTGGCCTGGAGCTCGGCGGGGATGTCCTCGACAACATACTTTGCGCCGAGAGTCTCATCGTCGAACAGGACTGCCTTCATCTTGACGAGATCAACACAGCCGCGGAACTTGTCCTCGGCGCCGACCGGGATCTGGATGGGCACCGGATTGGCCCCAAGCCGGTCGATCATCGTCTGAACGCTCATGTAGAAGTCCGCGCCGATGCGGTCCATCTTGTTCATGAATGCGATGCGCGGGACTTTGTACTTGTCGGCCTGACGCCACACGGTCTCGGACTGCGGCTCCACGCCGTTCACCGAATCGAACGCCGCAACCGCCCCGTCGAGCACGCGGAGCGAACGCTCCACTTCGATCGTAAAGTCGACGTGTCCGGGGGTGTCGATGATATTGATGCGCTTATCGCGCCAGAAGCAGGTCGTTGCGGCGGAGGTAATGGTAATGCCGCGCTCCTGCTCCTGCACCATCCAGTCCATGACTGCGGTGCCGTCGTGCACTTCCCCGATTTTATAGGAAACACCGGTATAGTAAAGAATGCGCTCGGTCGTCGTCGTTTTTCCGGCGTCGATGTGCGCCATGATGCCGATGTTACGCGTATTTTCGAGTGAATACTGCCTGGCCAAAATTTCCTCCGCTTCTCGTGAACGCCTTACCAGCGATAGTGGGCGAAGGCCTTATTGGCCTCTGCCATGCGGTGTACGTCTTCTCTTTTCTTGACTGCGGCGCCGGTGTTGTTCGATGCGTCGAGAATTTCTCCGGCGAGCTTCTCTACCATGGATTTTTCAGGCCGCTGCGACGCATAAAGCCGAAGCCACCGGAAGGCGAGCGACAGCCTGCGGGGTTGTTTGACCTCCACCGGCACCTGATAGGACGCGCCTCCCACCCGGCGCGACTTCACCTCAACGGCGGGCTTCAGGTTTTCCACGGCCTTCTTGAAAACAGCGATGGGGTCGCCGTTCGTCTTCTGCTGGATGCGGTCGAGCGCCTGATAACAGATAGACTCGGCCGTGCTCTTTTTGCCCTTGCGCATGAGCACGTTCATAAACTTCGCCAGCATTTTGCTGTTGTACTTCGGATCGGGCAACGTTTCTCTTTTTACGACAACGCTTTTTCTCGGCATAGGTAGTCCTTACGATAAATCCGAAATCCTAAAGTTCTCCATTTCAAACGTTTAGGATTTCGAGTTTCGTATTGAAAAATTATCCTTAAATTACTTCGGCCTCTTCGCTCCGTACTTGGAGCGCCCCTGCTTGCGGTTTGCAACTCCCACGGTGTCCAGCGTGCCTCTTACAATGTGGTAGCGCACGCCCGGCAGGTCCTTTACCCTCCCCCCGCGGATCAGCACAATGGAGTGTTCCTGGAGATTGTGGCCCACGCCAGGGATGTAGGTGGTTACTTCCATGCCGTTGGTGAGCCTCACCCTGGCCACTTTCCGGAGAGCCGAATTCGGCTTCTTCGGCGTCGTAGTATACACTCTGATGCAGACCCCCCGTTTTTGGGGGCAGCTCTTGAGCGCAGGGCTCTTGGTCTTGCTCGCGGCAAGCGACCTGCCTTTTCTTACCAGTTGACTAATGGTGGGCACGAGAATTACTCCTTAAAAACAACGAAATAGAACGTTTTTAAATACGTTGAGTCAAAACCCGATGATTATATCGACACCTGACCGGATTGTCAAGTTATTTTTTCGTGAGTTTAATATCCGGCCCTCAGCAGAATGGGGCGGACAATTCAGCCCACCCTGCTCCCGGCTTTAAACGAAAAAACCCCTCAGGCCCTTATTCGGCTGCCTCGGCGGCCGGCGCATCTTCCTCCTTCAGCGCAACATACGTGTTCCGGTACTCGGTCATGCCGGTCCCCGCCGGGATCAGCCGGCCCATAATCACGTTTTCCTTCAGCCCTACGAGATCGTCGATCGCTCCCGTGATAGCGGCTTCCGTAAGCACCCGGGTGGTCTCCTGGAACGACGCGGCCGAGATGAAGCTGTCCGTGGTGAGCGACGCCTTGGTGATGCCGAGGAGGATAGGCCGCGCCGTGGCCGGCACGCCGCCCTTCGCGATCGCCGCCTCGTTCGCCTTGGCAAAAGCGAAGCGGTCCACCTGCTCGCCGATGAGGAACGGCGTATCTCCCGCGTCCTCGACCCTGACCTTGCGAAGCATCTGGCGCACAATGACTTCGATATGCTTGTCGTTGATGGAAACGCCCTGCAGGCGATAAACCTGCTGGACCTCGTCCACGAGATATTTCTGGAGCTCCCGGGGACCGAGCACGCTCAGAATATCGTGCGGATCGACCGGGCCGTCCATGAGCGGCTCGCCCGCCGTCACCCAGTCTCCTTCGTGCACGTTCACATGCTTCCCCTTGGGGATGAGGTATTCCTTCTCATTTCCCATGCCGTCCTTGACGAGAATACGGCGCATGCCCTTTACGAAGCCGCCGAACTCAACGGTGCCGTCGATCTCGCTGATAATGGCCTGCTCCTTCGGCTTCCGCGCCTCGAACAGCTCCGCCACCCGCGGAAGACCGCCGGTGATGTCCTTGGTCTTCGTGGTCTCGCGCGGAATCTTGACCAGAATGTCGCCCGGGAAAATCTCGTCGCCCTTGTCCACGAGGATGTGGGCGCCCGCGGGGAGCAGATAGCGCGCAACCACATTGGTGCCAGGCAGTTTCGCCGTCTTGCCGTGCTGGTCCTTGATGGAGATTCTCGGCCGGAGGTTCTGGTTGGGATAGTCGATGATCACCTTGCGGGACAGGCCGGTGATTTCGTCCACCTCCTCGCGCATAGTCACGCCCTCGATGATGTCCCCGAAGGCGATCTTCCCGCCGATCTCGGTCAGGATCGGCATGGAATACGGATCCCATTCCACGAGCTTCTGGCCCACATCGACCTTCTGGCCGTCCTGCACCTTGAGCCGGGCGCCATAGATGATCGCGTATTTTTCCTTCTCGCGCCCGGTCTCATCGTAGATGGCGATGCTGCCGTTCCGGGACATCGCCACGTAATCTCCTTCCTTGTTCTTCACCGTGTTCAGATTGAGGTATTTCACGTTCCCGGCGTTCTTGGCCTCCAGGACGGTCTGCTCCACCACCTTGCTGGCGGTGCCGCCGATGTGGAAGGTGCGCATGGTGAGCTGCGTGCCGGGCTCGCCGATGGACTGGGCGGCGATGATGCCGATGGCCTCGCCGATATCCACGAGCTTGCCGCGTCCGAGGTCCCTGCCGTAGCACATCCGGCACACGCCGCGCACGGACTGGCAGGTGAGCACCGACCGGATCTTGATGCGGTCGATGCCCGCCTCGTCGATCCGCTTCACGAGGTCTTCATTGATCTCGCGCCGGGTGCCGACGATGACTTCCTTGGTGATGGGATCCTTGATGTCCTCGGCCGCGACGCGCCCGAGGATACGCTCTGACAAGGGCTCGATGATCTCGCCGCCCTCGACGAGCGAACCGACGATGATGCCTTCGGTCGTTCCGCAGTCTTCCTGGGTGATGATCACGTCCTGGGACACATCGACAAGGCGTCTCGTGAGATATCCCGAATTGGCGGTTTTGAGCGCCGTGTCCGCCAGACCTTTGCGCGCGCCGTGGGTCGAGATGAAGTACTGTTGCACGGTGAGGCCTTCGCGGAAGTTCGCGGTGATCGGAATCTCGATGATCTCGCCGGAGGGCTTGGCCATGAGTCCGCGCAT
>DASWAB010000132.1:0-1818 GCA_036391375.1 Nitrospirota bacterium | reverse complement strand
GTGAGTTTCTCGCCCGTGCCTTCGACCGCAAAATCCACTTCGACGCCCGTCGATTTGCCGATCCAGTTCCTCTGCATTGTGAGCACGCGCTCCGGCCAGCCCGTCAGCCTGTCGGTATGCGCGAGCAATTCCCCGGCGTAGGCCGTGATTTTGAAAAACCACTGGTCGAGCTCTCTATGCGTCACCACCGAGCCGCACCGCCAGCAAAGGCCGTTTTCCACCTGTTCGTTCGCGAGGACCGTGGCGCAGGAAGGACACCAGTTCACGTAGGAGAGTTTCTTGTATGCGAGCCCGCGCTCGTACATCTTGACGAAGAGCCACTGGTTCCAGCGGTAGTACTCTTCCAGGCAGGTCGTCACTTCCCGGTCCCAGTCATAGGAAAGGCCGAGCCGTTTGAGCTGCCTGTCGCGCATGAACGCGATGTTCTCGAGCGTCCACTTCTGCGGGTGGATGCCGTGCTTGATCGCCGCGTTCTCGGCGGGCAGCCCGAAGGAGTCCCAGCCCATCGGATGGAGGACGTTGAACCCCCGCATCCGCTTATACCGCGAGATCACGTCGCCGATGGCATAGTTCCTCACATGGCCCATGTGGATTCGGCCGGAGGGATAGGGGAACATTTCGAGGCAATAATACTTCGGCTTCGATGGGTCTTCCGTCGCCTTGAAGGTCTTTCGCTCCGCCCAAATGCGCTGCCAGCGCTCCTCTACTTTCTTAAAATCATATCGTTCGTCCAACAAAACCTCCCGAGTCTTTCCCGTGCAATTCCCGGCGGCCGAAGCTACTGCCGGATGCCGCCCCTGACGAACTGTTCGATGAGAACGAGGGATTTCATATCGAGGTTCAGGAATCTTATCCCGTACCGGAACCGCCCCGATTCCAGCTTATTGGTGCGCATGACGACGGCGTCGGCGACGATCTCCCGGTGGCCCAAACGGAATGCGCAGGACAGCGCGTCGCCCTTTCTGAGCGTGTGCTCTGCTTCGAGCAGCATGCCCGAGATGCTGATATTGTGCGAGACAGCGGGAAACGATTTTTTCCTCCCGTCGCCCTTGAGCGAAATGTCCAGGACCGCCCTCATATTCTGCCGCTGCGGGACCATGAGCAGTTCCGACACCTTCGAGAAAAGCTGGACAGGGTCTACCGGCATTGAGATGACGGCATTCGCCCGCGCCATCCTGCAGCGGGCCGCCGATTCTTCGGTCCCGTCGCAGGCCAGAATGATCGACACGTCCTTCATCTCGGCGTCGCCCCGGATGGAGGAGCAGAGCTTCGCGCCGCCCATAAGCGGCAGCATCGCCTCCGTCGCGATCATGTCCGCTTTGTGAGCCCGGTGAATATCCAGTATCTCCTCCGAGGTGCGGGCGGTGTATATCGTGAGGTTTTTACGCCCGAAAATGGTGTTTTCGCCGCCGAGGGCATGCATGATACCCCTGGAAAGGACAATTTTTTTCACTGGAAAATACCGTGCTCCGTCATTCCCGTATCCATCCCGGATAGGCGTCGGCCTTGCGCGCCTCCTCGGGGAGATCGACTTCGAGCGCGCGCCGCGTTTTCGCCATGTCGTGTTCGAGTTTCAGCTTCTTCTTCTCAAGGCTCGAAAGAGATTTTTTCCTTTTACTCGTCAGTTTCTTCGGTTTCTGGTCCTGGTCGTCCAACTGCTTCAGGACCAGATTGTACTCGTCCTGCTGGTCCCGGAGCTTCAGGCGGAGATTTGCCGCCCGTTTGCGCCAGTGCTCTTCTCCATGGCCGTTCTTGTCCCTATGCTCCCTGGACAAAACGCCCGTCTGCCGCGGAGCGACGGGTTTGTCCCCCACGCTC
>DASWAB010000131.1:0-2748 GCA_036391375.1 Nitrospirota bacterium | reverse complement strand
AGAAATGGGGCCGAAGCTCCTACTTCCTTATGCTATAGAACACTTCCTTCCCCCGATACACTGCCGCGTCGCCCAGTTCTTCCTCGATCCGGATAAGCTGATTGTACTTGGCGATGCGGTCCGTGCGTGACATCGAACCGGTCTTGATCTGCCCGGCGTTCGTCGCGACCGCAAGGTCCGCGATCGTGGAGTCTTCGCTCTCGCCCGAACGGTGGGAGACAACCGCGGTGTACTGCGCCCGCTTCGCCATTTCGATCGCGTCGAGGGTCTCGGTAAGGGTGCCGATCTGGTTCAATTTGATGAGGATCGAGTTGCCGATGCCCTCGGCGATGCCTTTCCTGAAGATCGAGGTGTTGGTCACGAAGATATCGTCGCCCACGAGTTGGATCTTCTTTCCGAGCGCATCGGTCAAAAGCTTCCAGCCCTTCCAATCCTTCTCGGACATGCCGTCCTCGATCGTGATGATGGGATACTGCCTGATCCAGTTCTCGTAGAACGCGACCATCTCTTCCGAGGACTTTTTCTTGCCCTCGCCCTTCAGGTCATAAACGCCGTTTTCGTAGAACTCGCTCGCGGCCGCGTCCAGGCCGAGGAACACGTCCTGCCCCGGCTTGTACCCCGCCTTTGTGACGGCCTCGAGGATCACCTGCACGGCCTCTTCGTTCGATTTGAGATTCGGCGCAAACCCGCCCTCATCGCCCACCGCGGTGTTGTATCCTTTTTTCTTCAGGACCGATTTGAGATTATGGAACACTTCGGCGCCGATCCGTATCGCCTCCGCGCAGGACGGCGCTCCGGCCGGAATGATCATGAACTCCTGTATATCGACATTATTGTCCGCATGCGCGCCGCCGTTCAGGACGTTCATCATAGGGACGGGAAGTTCCTTCGCGTTCGGTCCGCCTAAATAGTGATAGAGCGGGAGCCCCGCGTCCTCGGCCGAGGCCTTGGCAACCGCGAGCGAAACGGCCAGCATGGCGTTCGCGCCGAGCTTCCCTTTGTTCTCGGTTCCGTCCATCTCTATCATGGTCCGGTCGATCACGGCCTGCTCCGCCGAGTCCATTCCCATGATCGCGGGGCCGATCACCTCGATAACGTTGGTCACCGCCTTCTGTACGCCCTTGCCCAGATAGCGGCTTCCGCCGTCCCTGAGCTCGAGCGCCTCGCGCTCGCCGGTCGACGCGCCGGAGGGCACGATGGCGCGCCCCATGACTCCGCTCTCAAGAATGACGTCTGCCTCCACCGTGGGATTTCCCCGTGAATCCAAAACCTCCCGCGCATAGACATCGATGATCTCGCTCATGAATCCTCCCCGTTCAATTTCGGATAGCGGATTTCGAATGTGAAATCCGCGCTCCGCATTTCGCACTTCGCATTCGTTTTTATTGCCCCAGGATAAACTTCCTGCCGGCGTCGATCAGCGCCCTGATTTTTTCCTCGGACGAGGACTCGACATAGAGCCGTATCACCGGCTCGGTGCCTGAGGCGCGCATCAGCACCCAACTGTCGTCCTCGAGCATGTATTTGGTCCCGTCCGCCGTCGTCTTCTTCCCTTTGACCCGAAGGCCGCCGAGTTCATTCAGGGGCTGGCTCAGCCGCGTGTTCAATTCGGCGCGGTTTGCCTCCGTCAACGATATATTGATTCGTTCGTTCAGGATCATTCCCGCTTCCTTGAACAACCGTTTGAGCAGTTCCTTCAGGGACTTCTTCTCCCGGCCGACCATTTCCGCGACGAGGAGACACGCGAGGATGCCGTCCTTTTCGGGCACATGGTCCTTGATGGTCATGCCCGCGCTTTCCTCGCCCCCGAAGATGATCTTTCCCTGCACCAGCAGGTCTCCGATATATTTGAACCCGACGCCGGTCTCATAGACCTCGATGCCGTGTTTTTTCGCGACGGCATCGATCAGGTGTGAAGTCGCTATGGAGCGGGCGGCGCCGCCCTTCCAGCCGCGCGTACGGCAAAGGTAATCCAGGACAAGGGCAAGCACCTGGTTCGGATTGATGTAGGTGCCGTCTGCGTCCAGCACGCCGAAGCGGTCCGCATCGCCGTCGACCGCGAGCCCGATATCGAACCTGCCTTTTTTCACGAGCGATGCCAGTTCTGAAAGATTCGCTTCCGACGGATCAGGGGCGTGTCCGCCGAACAGCGTGTCGCGGTTGCCGTGAATGACCGTGACCGCGCATCCCGCTTCGCCGAGCGCGCTGTCGAGATAGTCCCTGCCCGTCCCGTGGAGCAGGTCGGCGGCTACCTTCAATTTTGCCTTTTTTATCGGATCGAAGTCGATCTTTTTTTTGAGGTCGTCAAGGTAGAATTTTCTGAAATCCGCCTCTTCGACCAGCCCCTTCTGTTTCGCCTCGCCAAGAGGCATTGAGGGGATCGAATTTTTTTCGAGGAGCGCATTGGCGCGGGACTCGATGTCCCTGGTCGTTTCCGGCAGCGCTGGGCCTCCCCAGGAAGGGGAAAACTTAAGGCCGTTGTACAGAGGCGGGTTGTGGCTCGCGGTGAAGTTGACGCCGCCGGCCGCCTTTCTCCGGATGATCTCGAACGAGACCACGGGCGTGGGGGCATTTCGGTTCGACAGGAGGGAACGAACGCCGTTCGCGGCAAGGACCTTCACGGACTCCTCCGCAAAACGCTCCGACAGGAACCGCGTGTCGTACCCGACGACCACGCCCTTGTCCTTCAGGCCCTGCGCTATGATATGGTCCGCGATTGCCTGCGTCACCACGCGCACCCTCGCCATG
>DASWAB010000130.1:0-11331 GCA_036391375.1 Nitrospirota bacterium | reverse complement strand
AGGTTCTTCGCCTTCTTCCCCGTGGACTTGGTGATGGTCACGCACTGTTTGAATCCGAAGATGCCGTTCATCGTCCGCTCCCGCTCGCCCCTCGCCGCTACGGTTTCTCGCGGATCTCCGTCCGGATTTTCGGCAGGCTTTGCGGGTACCGTTCCTGCAGGAACCGGATCAGGTGCTCACGAACATGACAGCGCAGGTTCCAGACGGTCGCGGAGTCGGCGGCGCTCATCAAGGCGCGCAGCTCCATAGTGCGCTCCGTGGCGTTCGTGACCTGGAGGGACCACACATTGCCGTCCCACAGGTCGCTGGTCTGGAGAAAACGGTAGAGCTCTATCCGCAGCTCTCCCACCGGGACGCTGTAGTCGGTGTACAGAAAGACCGTTCCCAGGACATCGGCTGTCTTGTAGGTCCAGTTCTGGAATGGCCGTTCAATAAAGTAGGAGAGCGGTACAACGAGACGCCTCAGGTCCCAGAGGCGCACAATGACCTGTGCCGATCCGATTTCCTCGATCCGTCCCCATTCCCCCTCCAGAACGACGACGTCGTCGATCCTGATGGGTTGCGTTACGGCGATCTGGATGCCCGCCATGATGTTCGAGAGCATCGGTCGCGCCGCCATGCCGATGATGAGGCCGGCGACCCCCGCCGAGGCGAAGAGGCTGAGGCCGATGTGTCGAATGCTCGGGAACGTCATGAGCATCGCCGAAACGGTGACGATGAGGATGCCGATAACTGCGATGCGTCGGATAACCCGCATCCTGGTGTGAACCTGCCGCGCCAGAAGATTATCGCTGGCATCGATCTTGAATTTCGAGGAAAGGAAATCATCGAAAACCGCGGTGAGACTGATTGAGAGCCAGGCGGCGGCGGCGATCATGCCCAGCACAGCGAAATGATGAACTCCTTCAAGGAGCTCTGCCGGTAAATTAAGCGATGGAAGGACGATCAGGATCGCCGCGAGCAAAAAGAGAAGGGCAACAGGACGCCGGGCATGTGCGACAAGCGAAGCATCCGCCATACTGCCCATCCGCTTTGCGCCCCGCCTGAGGGCAAGGAAAATAAAATAATGCGCTATGAGGGCAACAATGACGGCTACGCCCAGAATGAGGCCCGATATCAGCCACACCTTCAACTCTACCTGAAAAACACTCATGACCTCCTCGCATTTCTCCGCAGTTAGATTAACGCTCCCCCCTGATCATGGAAGAGGCCCCGGAAACCGGAGATTGGCCATGCCATGAAGAGAAGGGAGAGTAAAATAAAATGCGGAATGAGTGCGCTAATTTAAAGTATAACAGAACAAAGTACGGATGGGTCTCAAATAGCAAAAACGTGCGTTCGCCCTCCTTTTTGAGCGTTTCAGGGGTGCATTGCAAGATAAGACGATTGCCATATGTAACCTTCTTACAGAATATTCGTCATATTAGACAGAACAAAAAAGCCAGAAGGGAGGCAGAGACGCGATGAATAGATATGCGATTGCAAGAACCGTGATTAGCCTGCTCGGCATCATGGGTATGCTCGCCGTTGTTGATCCTGCCGCAGAGGCGAAGACAAAAGGAGAAATCGATGCCAGTGTCACGGCGGCGATGTCCCGTTTTAAGAAGGACATTAAAGGAGGCACTGAATATCTGAAGGCGGCCAAGGGCGTGCTGGTCATGCCGAGAATCACCAGGGCCGGCTTCGTCGTCGGCGGGCAGTACGGCCAGGGCGCTCTCCAGATTAACGGCGGGACCGCCGGGTACTACAGCCTTGCGTCGGGCTCGCTCGGATACCAGATCGGCGCCGAGCAGTATGATATGGTCGTTCTCTTCATGACCGACGAGGCACTGAACAAGTTCCGTAAGAGCGAGGGCTGGGAGGCGGGTGTGGACGCCGAAGTAACGCTTATTGAAGTGGGCGCAAACCTTTCCGTCGAGACCCTCAGGAGCCAGCACCCTATCGCCGGGTTCGTCTTTGATCAGAAGGGGTTGATGGCGGGAGTCTCTATCAAAGGCGCCAAATTTACTTTGATACACCCGGAGTAATGGCCAGAGGCGAAAAGGAGGAACCGCGACAGCGCCTGGCAATCCCGCAGTTCCGGGGGGGCGCGTTATTTAGGGAGCGCCTCCCGGCTCCTGCCGGGGGCTCCACTGAGAGCGGCTGGTGACTAAGTGTGTCCCCTTCAGCTTAAGATTCGTGGTCCAGACGCTTATTCCTCCCTCTTCATCTCCGCCACGCACTCAATATGGTAGGTGTAGGGGAACATGTCAACCGGCTGGAGGCGGTCGAGCCGGAAGCCGAAGAGGTGGAAGAACTTCAAGTCGCGCGCGAGGGTCGCGGGATTGCAGGAAACATAGACGATCTTTTGCGGCACGAAGGCGAGCACGCGTTCGAGCGTCTTGAGCGTGGCGCCCGCCCGGGGGGGGTCGAGCACGATCACCTCGGCCCGCATTTTCCTCTGGATGAGGGTCTTGAGCCCCTTTTGCATGTCATCGGCGATAAATTCGACGTTGTGAATGCCGTTCAGCGATGCGTTCGCCTTTGCGTCCTCGATCGCCGAGTATCCAGACTCGATGCCGATCACGCGCTTTGCCCGCTTCGCGAGCGGCAGCGCGAAGTTCCCGATCCCGCAGTAGAGGTCGAGCACCGTCTCCGCTCCGTTGAGCCCGGCGAAGTCCAAAACGGTCTTCACCATGTTCCTGTTCTGTTCCCAGTTCACCTGGTAGAAGTTCCCTTCCGTGGCCAGGAGGTTCACGCCTTCAACTTCGAGAGAGAGCCTGTTCCTGCCGATGGAGAACAGCTTTTTCTTCCGGCCGAACCCCGTCATCCCGATTACTTCCGGCACGGCCTTCCTCAGGTCCGAGAAAAAAGAATCCATTGCGGGATATGTTTCCTGGTCGCTGAAGAACAGGATGTGCACTTCTTCCGAGGGGGCGGCGTTGATGTGGATTTCCGTCAGGGCAGGAAGCCTGTCTGAAAGCGACCGAATGCCTTTCAGCGTCCTGTCGATAAGCGGGTGAATGAGGAAAGCGTTCTCAACTTCGATCAGGTCGTAGGACCCCTGTCGGAAAAAACCGATGCGCTGCGTTCCTCCGGCGGTGCGCACAGTAAACTGGGTCCGCAGACGGTAATGGTCGGTCCGGGGCGAGGGAAGGATGGGAAGCGTTCGTTCTGGCGCGATGCCGCCGATCCGAGCGAGCGTGTCCAGGAGTATTTCCTGCTTGAATCTGAGCTGGGCAGGATAGGCGATATGCGGCCAGGTCGCGCCGGTGCACTGTTTTTCGCCTTCGCAGGGAGGGGTGATGCGGTCCGGGGAGGCCGTAATGATCCCGACGAGACCGGCTTCGAGGACCCCCTTTCTTTTTTTCCTGATGCTGGCGACGACCCGTTCGCCAGGCAGCGCGCCGGGCACGAAGACCGCCTGGCCGGTTTCAAGCCTCGCCAGGCCGTTGCCGCCGTATACGAGCTTCTCGATAGTTACTTCCGACCGTTCGTTCATCCGAGGATATTCTTTACTGTGTCGCGAAGCTGCGTCGTGTCGGCAGACTTGACCACATAGGCGTCGGAGCACCAGCTCCCGAAGTCGTGTTTGTATTCCTCATAGGCGGTGCAGATGACGACGGGGAGCGCGCTGTCCTTCTCTTTCATCCTGCGAAGGGTTTCGATGCCGTCTATGTCAGGCATGCGCATGTCCAGCGTGACGAGATCGAACTTCGTCGTGTCGAGCAGCGCAAGCGCCTTGTCCCCGTTCTCGACCGTCGTCACTGCATAGCCCATGTCCTCGAGCTCTTCCTTGTACAGCTCGCGGATGTTCGCCTCATCATCGACTACTAATATTTTTTTCATGGACGCCTCCTCGTATATTCGTTTAGTAATCTTTCGTCGCAGGGGACACAGAGAACGCCTTGTCGATGCGTTGCTTCAGGGTTTCTTCTCCTCCGTCGGATACGGCAGCTTGATCGTAAAGACCGCCCCGCCGCTCTCTTTGTTCCGCATCTCGATCCTCCCCTTGTGGGCGGTGACGATCCTGTTCGTGATCGGAAGCCCCAGCCCGGTGCCGCGCGGCTTCGTCGTATAATAGGGATTAAAAACGTTGTGCATGGCCTTGGCGGAGATGCCGGGGCCCGTGTCGCCGAACTCGATTCCCGCCTCGCGCGCGTCCGTCACCGGATAGCTTTTGACGATCAGCGTGCCGCCGGTCTCCATCGCTTCCATGGCGTTTTTAATGATATTGATCACCGCCTGCTTGATCTGCTGGGCGTCGAGCATGAGCCGGGGCAGGGCGGGGGAAAGCGCCGTTTCCACGCGGATGCGGCGCTGCGCGAGCTCATCCTCGTAGAGCGCCAGGATGTCCCGGATGACCGTGTTGATGTCCGTCTCGGCAAGCTGAGGCGCGAGTTCCTTGATATAGGAGAGGTTGTCGTGGATGATCCCTTCGAGCCGCGTGACCTCGCTCAGGATGATGTCGATGTATTTTTTGTCTTCGCTGCTCTGCAGTTTTTTCGCGAGCCGTCGGGTAAAACCGCCGATGGAGACGAGCGGATTCCGGATCTCGTGCGTGATTTCGGCGATCATGGCGCCGAGGGCAGCCATCTTTTCGGACTGGACGAGCTGCTCGTGCATGGCGCGCATGTCCTTGTTCAGGGTTTCGATGTTCGTATGGATGATGGCGTTTTCGATGGCGAGCGCCGCCTGGTGGGCGAACATGGTGAGAAACCGGATGTCTCCCTCGGTGATCGGCCGCTGATTGAACATATTGTCCACGAGGATCACGCCGATGACCCGGTCTTTCGCCACGAGCGGGACCGTCACGAAACTGTCCACCCGGAGCGTTTCCCGGAGCTCGCGGGGCACGGCCGGGTCCGCGGCTGCGTCGACGATGTTATACGGCTTCTTGTGCAATACGGTAAGCGCGAGCACGCCTTCGGCCGGCTCCAGCGTGACCCGGATGCCGCGGGCCAGCGTGTTGAGCGCTGAATCGCGGTGCTCGAAAAGCTCCCCGGTCTGGATCCATTCCATGAGGCTCTTGTGCTTGCTCGAAACCTCGTCCCAGGCGCGGCCCGCTTCCTCCCAGCTCGTGGGACCGACGCCCATCATTCCCTGGAGCATATTGGTGCGCTCGTTGGTCAGCAGAAGGATGGCCCGATTGAAGCCGAGTCCGCTGCCGCCCATGGTGGCCGCGGTCAGGATGATCCTGAGCAGGCGGTCGAGGTTCAGCGTCGTGCTCATGGCGGTGCCGATGTCGTTCAGGATCGAGAGCTCCTGCGCCCGCGTCCTGGCTTCGGTCGCCAGGTCCTCCATGCGCTCGTACAGGGCCGCGTTTTCGACGGCCACGGCGGCTGCGCTTGCCACGGTGGTCAGAAACTGGAGGTCGCTTTCGGTGAACGGCTGGACCTCCTCCTTGTTGTAGAGCGTGATGACGCCGATCACATTGCCGCAGAAAATCAGCGGAACGCTGATAACAGAGGCCGCGAGCGCCCCGCATCCCTCGGCCAGATCCGGGTCCCTGGCGACGTTCGTGATGAGGAGCGGCTTTTTCTCCCTCGCGGCCCGCTCCGCCACCACGCCGCCGATCCGCGAATCCAGGTCCGCGATCGCGTCTCCGGTCGCGCTGAAGGAGGAAGATGTTTTGTGCGACACGATCTCCGGCAGGTTCATGAGCCGGATGGTGCACCCCTGGGCGCGGAGCGACTGGGTGCTGTTCTTGGCGATGAGCGACAGGAGCTCTTTGAGATCCAGCGTGGAAGTGAGCGCGATACCGATCTCGTATATGGTCGCGAGCTCGAACAGGCGGTCCTGGATGCTCCGGAACATCTGGGCGCTCCTGATCACCCCGCTGAGCTGGTTGGCGGTCGTGGTGAGGAGCGTGATGTCGGCGGAGGATGCGTTCCAGCTCGCCGTGGAAAGCACGAAGATCACGCCGAGGCAGCGGTCTTCGTCCATGATCGGAGCAGCCACGAGCGATTTGAATCTCTCGATCCCCGACTCAGGGACGTAGGCGAATCGCGGGTCCGCGTAGGGGTCTTCGAGCGCAAGCGGCACCCGTTGTTCAGCCACCCAGCCGGCGATGCCCATGCCGACCGGAAAGCTCATTTTGCCGATGGACTCCTGGTTCAGGCCGATCGCCGCGGCGAGCGTGACGTTTTTCCCCCCCGGGTCGATTAAAAACACCGAGGCGCCGTCCTTGCCCATTCCCCTTGCCACGACCTCGACAATGCGGTGAAGCTTGTCCGAGAGATCGGTTGAGGCATTCGAAATACGGCTGATCTCGCTCAGGATGTGCAGCTCTGTCTTTTCGGCTGTTTCCATAGGGTAAATGTAAAAACCGGCAGCCGGGGTCCAGGGGCCGGTGAACGCGGGGATCTATTCTGCGGGACCCTTGCCCCTATCTCTTCTTCATCGCCTTCCGGTATACTTTCACGTATTCCTTCGCCGAGCGCTCCCAGGAAAAATCACGCCGCATGCCGTTTTGCGCCAGACGGGCCCAGTGTCTCAGCCCGTCGTAGACCTGGAGCGCGCGCCGGAGACAGTCGACGAGCGCACGGGAAGAATATTCCTCGAACAGAAATCCCGTGCCCCTGCCGCTCGCCGGGTTGTATTCCTCGACCGTGTCGGTAAGCCCGCCGGTCTTTCTGACGACCGGCACCGCCCCGTACCGCTGTGCGATCATCTGGCCGAGCCCGCAGGGCTCGTACCGGGACGGCATGAGGAACAGGTCGCATCCCGCGTAGATGGCTTTGGCGAGGCCGTCATTATACTGAAGCAGGGCGCGCATCTGGCCGCCGTAGCGCGCGGCAGCGTCGGCCAGCGCCTGCTGATATTGTAACTCTCCGGTGCCAAGAATGACAAGCTGCGCCCCCAGCGACATGATTTCCGGCAGCGCCTTCATGGTGATGTCGAGCCCTTTTTGGTCCGCCAGGCGCGTGACCATGCCGATGAGCGGCGCTCCCGCGTCCGGCAGGCCAAGGCTCTCGAGGAGCTTTTTTTTGCATACGGCCTTGCCCGTAATCCGCGAAGCAGTGTACATTTTTGGAATGGAGCGGTCGCGGGCAGGGTCCCATTCGGCGGAGTCGATTCCGTTTACGATGCCGTAGAGGTCCGCAGCGCGTTTCACAAGGACGCCTTCGAGGCCGAGGCCGTATTCCGCCGTCTGGATCTCCCGGCTGTAGGTCCTGCTCACCGTCGTGATGATGTCCGAGTATACGAGGCCCGCCTTGAGAAAATTTATCTTTCCCCAGAACTCGATGCTCTCGGGCGTAAACACGTCCCACCCCAGTCCGGTCAGGCGCATGTCCCAATGCCAGAAGATTCCCTGGTAGCCGAGGTTGTGCACCGTGAAGACCGTCTTCGCCTTGCGCAGCGGGGCTGCTTCACGGTACGCTGTTTTCAGGTAGAGCGGCACGAGCCCCGTCTGCCAGTCGTTGCAGTGCACAATGTCGGGCCTGAAATCAACAGCCAGGCAGAGTTCCAGGACCGCGCGGGAGAAAAAAATGAACCGCTCGGCATTGTCGGCATAATCGGCGCCCGCCGTTCCGTAGAGCCCGGGCCGGTCGAAGTAGATGTCTTTGTCGATGAAATAGGCCGTGACATCGCCGTCTGTTTTTCCGCGGAGGACGTCGCACCGCTCCTTCCACCTGTCGATCGGAACAGAGAATGCAGCCGCGTGCTTGAGCCCGAACCGGTCGCGGTCCACCTGCCGGTAACGCGGCATGACGAGGCGCACGTCATGTCCGAGCGACGCAATCGCGGACGGAAGACTTCCGGCGACGTCGGCGAGGCCGCCGGTCTTGGCGAAGGGGGCCGCCTCAGACGCCGCGAACAGGATTTTCATATGTTAACGGACTCATAAAAAATTTTTGCCACGGAGTCACGGAGAGCGCATTGAAACAACTGCTGTCTTCTCTCCCGTCTCCGTGTCTCTGCGGTGGATTTTTGCTGTTTCGTTTTTATCACAGCTTTATTTCCCGCAGGAACTTTGCCGCTTCCTCGGGAGGCGTGGGGTTGATGTAGAAGCCCGACCCCCATTCAAACCCCGCCACGTTCGTGAGCTTGGGCATGAGCTCGATGTGCCAGTGGTAATAGTCGTTTTTCTCGTCCCGGAAGGGCGTGGTATGGATCACGTAGTTGTACGGCGGGTTCGAGAGCGCCCGGTCGATCCTCCGGAGGATGTTCTGCAGAAGGCCGGCCAGATCCCGGTAATCTTCTTTCGAGGAGCAGGAGTAGCAGGAGATATGCCTCTTCGGCATGATCCAGGTCTCGAAAGGGAAGCGGGGGGCGTACGGGGCCAGTGCGATGAAGAGCGGAGTCTCGATCACCACGCGCAAGCCGCTGGAGGTTTCCTGGCGGATGATATCGCAGAAGATGCAGCGTTCCTTGAGGTCGAAATGCTTCCGGCACCCCTCGAGCTCCTCCTGCACCTGGATCGGCACGATCGGGAGCGCGATAAGCTGGGAGTGCGTGTGTTCGAGCGTTGCGCCGGCAGCGAGCCCCTCATTTTTAAAGATCAGGGTGTAGAGAAAGCGGGTGTCCTTTTTCAGGTCTTCCATGCGCTCCCGGTAGGCCCAGAGCATTTCCTCGACGGCTTTTTGCGGCAGATTTGCAAGCGTGGCGTTATGGTCCGGGCTCTCGATGATCACCTCGTGCGCGCCGATGCCGTTCATCCGGTCGAAAATGCCCTCGCCCTGCTTGTTCAGGTCGCCCTCGATCTGGAGCACCGGGAACTTGTTCGGCACCGTCCGGAGCCGCCAGTTGGGGCCGTTGGGAACGTTTGAGCCTTCGTCGCGGTAGGCAAGGATCTCGTTCGGCGTGGTGCGTTCGTTGCCCGCGCAGAAGGGGCAGAACCCTCCCCGCTTCTTTCCCCGCTGGTCCTGGAAGTCCGCGGGCCGTTTGCCCCGCTCCGATGAAATGATGACCCACCGGCCGGTGATAGGATCTTTTCTCAGTTCCGGCATACGTGCTCCTTCTTGTGCAGAAGCTCATTTTAAAACAAATTTTCTATATTATATCCGGCTTGTTCGGTGTTGTCAAAAGAACTTGCGATATGCTATGATGGCCCGCATGGCGAAGAAGCTGGACAGATTTTCCGCTACGCTTTTCAAGATCCTGAAGGGAAAAGGCCTTGAAAGCCGTCTGAGCGAGTATCGCGTTTTCGGCTTGTGGGAAAAAGCCGTCGGGAGGGTCCTCGCCGCCCACGCGCTGCCGCAATCCGTGCGAGGGAAAAAGCTCGCGCTCATCGTGGACAGCCCGGCGTGGATGCAGCAGATATCCCTGCTTAAACCGGAGATCATAGAAAAACTGAACAAAGGCCTCGGCAGGGAAGCCATTGGAGATATTGCGCTCAGGCTCGGCGAGGTCACGCCGTCCGGGAGGCCGCCGGACGATATCCCTGTTCCCGCAAGCCTCAGCGAAAATGACCGCGCAAAAATACGTCAATATGTTCAGGATATCGACGATCCTGATGTCAAGGAAATGATGATCCGGGTAATCGAGAAGGATTTGTTGAGCAAGAAGGCGGCTCCCGCAAGAAAGAAGAAAGAGAGATAACGGAATTGAGGACAGAAATATGAAAAGATTTGAAATACTAACCATAGTATTCGTTTTCTCCGCAATGCTTTTCACCCCCGGATGCAAATGGGAACCTGGCATCGACAAGGGAAAATTTTTGGAATTGAACCGGACCGTGCAGGACCTGAAGACCGCCATCACCGCGGGCGAGCCCTGTGACGAACAGGCCTCCCTGCAGCAAAGGCTCGCCTCCGGCATAGTGGCCGTAAAAGACAAGGCGGCATCGAAGGCGGAGCGCGACCTGATCTCGGCCTGCTCGCGCCTTTTGACTATCTACCAGGATGGTTTGCTGCTGTGCCGGTCCCGGACCCACCTGACCAGCTTTCAATTCGTCCCGAAGGGGCGCATCTATGTGACCCAGGAACTCGATCCGCTTGTTGAGAAATATGATTTGCCGACAGAAAGACACGTGTACGGTCCCACCGGGCAGCGCTGGAGGAGTATTTCCGTAGATTCGCTAAAGGTGATCTGGGAAAGCGCACTGGTCCAGATAAAGAACATAGAAAACATGGTGAATTACAGTTAACCATGCCGCTGAATTCAGGTCGTCTTCGGCTTGGGGTAGGTTATCGTTGTCCCCTTCACCTCGGCCCATGATGTGACGGCGTGTGGCTTCGCGGATTTTCTGCTCATGATGTGCAGGACCTCGGCCCCGCGGACGAAGAGCGCGTCAGCGATGAGCGACCGGTGGCACCGCCAGGGAACGGCCTCGGCGCACATGATAACGGTTCTTTGTCTTTTCGCGGTCCCGATGAGCTTCATGATCCCTTCTTCAAAGGCTCCTGTCTGCATATAATCCGCGAACCCCCGGAACGATGCGTTCTCCCATCCAGGATTGATGGAATCTTTCTTTGCATGGCGCAGGCCCCCCAGCTCCGCCATATGCACATAGCCTATGCCCGCATTCGTCAAGCTCTTCGCGAGCTCGTTGCCGTTGAATTGAGGGTTGTGCCGGGACCCGGGAATCGACCGGACATCGGCGACGGTCTGTATGCCGTGCTCCATGAGCATGCCGATAAATTCCTCGATCGAATGGGTCGAATGGCCGATGGTAAAGATCGTCAACGGAGGTTCGGCATGTCGCATTTCCATTAATTCTCTGATCCGTGCGTCTCCCCCGCTATGCGCTCTGCGGTGATTGTGATGAAGAAAAGGCGAGAAAAGAGCAGGCCTGCGTCACGGTGGGTTGGCACCCTTAGCGGTTTCGGGGGGATGGACAGCCGCTACGTCCGAGGGCAGGCCTGACTCCTTGATTGCGATGAGGATACGCTTTATCCGGCCTTCCGTATGGCCGGGAGAAACTGCTCCACTCTGTTTTCAACCACCGGCCAGTTTATGTTTTTCATGAACGCTTCAATGCCTCCCTTGAGGCATGTATAAAACATAGCAGCGCTGAAGCGGTTGTCAATTGGCTGAAAGTATTACGCAGACGCGCGGATCGGTACGGATCATGCACCCGCCTCAGACCTCGGGGCGCGGCCTCGTAACGATGGACATGAACTCCTCGCGGGTCGAAGGATTGCTGCGGAAAACGCCGAGCAGCGATGAAGTAACGAACACCGGGTTCTGTTTTTCCACTCCCCGCATCATCATGCACAGATGGCGGGCGTCGATCACCACCCCGACGCCGTCGGCGTTGATCGAGTCCTTGATCGCATACGCAATCTGTTCGGTCAGCCGTTCCTGGATCTGGAGCCTCCTTGCGTACATGTCCACGAGCCGGGCGAGTTTGCTCACCCCGAAGACCCTGCCCCGGGGAATATAGCCGATGTGACACCGGCCGAA
>DASWAB010000129.1:0-2161 GCA_036391375.1 Nitrospirota bacterium | reverse complement strand
CGCTCCCGGTGAGACTTACTACGGGTACGGCTATTACGGTCCCTGGAGCAGGAACATCTCCACGGTCAATGTCAACACCGTCACGGTGAACCGAAGATACATCAATGCCGGAGTGAACAATTCAGTCGTGGTCGTGCAGCGGGATACGTTCGGCACCGGCAGGCGCATCTCAGCGAAAATCGCGGAGAACCCCTTTACCCAGCCGGTGCAGCGGTCCACGGCCAACATCGCGGTTGTGCCGCCCCAGTCCAGGCCGCGTCAACCGATCGTCATCATGCCGCCTGAGGAGCGGGAGCGCATGCGGCGTCAGATTACGGAACGGGAACGGGCGCCCCGCGAAGTTCAGCAACCCCGCCAGCCCGCTCAGCCGGCAGTGCCGCAGCGGCCGGGCGCAGCGCCGCCCGCTTTCGTCCAGCATCCGCAAGAACGGCAGACGCCGCCTCCGGAGCGCTTCCGTAAAACGCAGCCTGAGGAAATCAAGAACGAGCGGAGGCTGGTGAAGGAACGCGAAGCCTCGGTATTCAAGCCGCAGCCGCCGGAAAATCTGCCTGTTAGAAAAATGAACGAACCAAGGGTGATAAACAGGAAACCGGCGGAGGAGCAGAAGAGAGACAACCGCGGCGAAGGCCGCGGCCGGCGCGAGGAAAGGGAGAGGTAGCCGACAGAAAAATTTCGTCAGCCCCTCCGGCTTCGTCCATGCCGGGGGCTCCGGTTACGCGTCACGACGAAATCAATTGACGCCCTGTGTGTCGCGGGAGGTCGCCATGAAAATCGGTTTCATCGGATTGGGGATCATGGGCAGCCGCATGGCCGCCAATCTGCAGAAAAAAGGACATGAGCTCGTCGTCTATAACCGGACGAGGCAGAAAGCGGAGTCGCTGATCGCGAACGGCGCGCTCTGGGCGGCGACGCCCGCGGACGCGGCCAGGCAGGTAACGGTCATCATCACCATGCTTGCGAAGCCAGACGCCGTTGCGGAAACCGCCTTGCTCGGGAAATACGGTTTTTTAAGCCATCTGGTCGACCAGGCGCTCTGGATCGACTGCAGCACGGTGAATCCGTCTTTTTCCACACTCATGGCGGGCGAGGCGAAGCAGAGAAAGGTCAGGTTCATCGACGCGCCGGTCAGCGGCTCAAAAGGCCCCGCGGAACAGGGCCAGCTCCTGTTCTTTGCGGGCGGCGAAAAAAAGGACGTTGATGAGGCGCGGCCGCTCCTTGAAGCCATGGGCAGGGTCTATCACATCGGCGGCCACGGCATGGGCTCATCGATGAAGATGGTCAACAACGTCATTCTCGCCCAGGCCATGGCGGCTTTTTCCGAGGCCATGGTCCTCGGCGAGTCTCTGGGGATATCCAAAGAGCTGCTCTTGAACACTGTCCTGAATTCCCCGGTCGCGGCTCCATTCCTCGCCTTTAAACGGCCGAAGATCGAGGAAGGCAGGTTCGACGCCGACTTCCCGCTCCAATGGATGCACAAGGACCTGCAGCTTGCTTCCGACACGGCCTATGAAACGGGAGCGGCCATGCCGCTTACCGCTGCGGCGAAAGAGCTGTACGCCCTCGCGATGCGAAGCGGGCTGGGCGAGCAGGATTTTTCAGCGATCTACAAGATGCTGAGCGAAAAGAAAGGCTGAAGGCAAAAAGGATCAGCCCGAACGTGTGTTCTATCTCTGCACATCGGTCAGGGATTTTGCTTTTTCCTGGCTCTCAATCGCCTTCAGCCAGAACCGGCGCTCGGCCATGAGCAGACCGGAGGCAGCAGTCGTTCCGACCTTCTTTACGCGAACGGAATAGTCGTCGAAGAGGAAATGGATGATGCGGGCGCTCTCTCCCCCGAGGTCTTCCGCAACGAGGGGGATTCCGTCGTTTTTCAAAAACTCGCGTATGAAGCGGGTATTGACTTCCCCGACGCAGAAAAAATTGTCTTTTACCGCGGGGTTCAGGTGAATCGAAGCTCCGCCGAACGCCTTGGCGCGAAGGTTTTCACGCTTCGCCCCCAGCTTCAGCATATCGTTGATCAGAAGCTCCATGGCGTTGATGCCGTACCTGCCCGCCTCGCTCTGACAAACCGGGATCTCCCGCGCATACCGGCGGTTGCTGAGAAGAAAATGGTTCATGCCGATTATCCGGTTGATGGGATCATACAGGCAGGCCGCGACGC
>DASWAB010000128.1:0-4507 GCA_036391375.1 Nitrospirota bacterium | reverse complement strand
TTTCTTGGTTTTTCATTGACACATCGGGGTGAGGTATGATAGATTTTTTTAACCCGCAGTTCGGCAGTAACAATCGGATGAATGACGGGGTGGACATGCAGACAAAGTTCGATGAGCTGTACCGGCAGGGGATAGAGGCATTCGAAAAAAAGGAGTACAACGAGGCGGAGCGCATCTTTGTGGAACTTTTGGGCATCAACCCCAATTTCGCCGACATTCAAAACAAGATGGGGATCATCCTTCACCAGGCCGACCGGCTTACGCTCGCGGCGCAGGCCTTCGAGAAGGCGCTGGAGCTGAACCCCCGCTACACCGAGGCCTCCCTGAATCTTGCCATCACCTACAGCGATCTCGGCAGGTATGAGAAATCCCGCGAAGTCTTCGAGCGGGCGGCCCGTTTTACCGCCGCTTCTGCGGACGATTTTTCCTCGACCGCCCGCATCGATCCCTTCATCAAGGGCAAACTCGCGGACGAGCACCTGCGGCTCGGCAACCGGTACTACAACCTGGGCCTGCTCGACGACGCCATCGGCGAGTATCAAAAGGCGCTGCGCCTTGCGCCGGACTTCCCCGACATCATTACACAGCTCGGCATCGCCCTGCGCGACAAGGGACAGCGCGATGAAGCCATTAAAACATTCAACCGGGCCAAGGAAAGCAATCCCCGCTATATTCCCGCGCGGCTGCACCTCGGCCTCACGTATTATTCGCAGGGGTTCTACGGCCTCGCTGAACAGGAATGGCGCGAAGCGCTCGTGTTCGACCCTGCGAACGCCGCCGCGAGGATGTATCTCAATTTCGTAAAACCCCAGCAACCCTGACGGAGCGCCGCATTTGGACCTTCTCGACATACAAGGCCTGACGACGCATTTCTTTACCCGGTCGGGCGTGGTCAAGGCGGTCGACAACCTGAGCCTCAAACTCTCGAAGGGCCACGTGCTCGGGCTGGTCGGCGAATCCGGGTGCGGCAAGACCGTGACCGCGCTCTCCATTCTTAACCTGGTCCCGTATCCGGGCAGGATCGTTTCCGGGAAAATTTTCTTTGAAGGCCGGGACCTGCTCTCGCTCGCTCCCGATGAAATGCGGACCATCCGCGGGGCAAAGGCGTCCATGATCTTTCAGGAGCCCATGACGGCGCTCAACCCCGTGTTCACCGTGGGCAACCAGATCGCCGAAGTCCTGACCACCCATAAACATATCGCGAAGCGGCAGGCGCTTGACAACGCTGTCGAGCTCCTGCGCTCCGTCGGCATCCCAGCGCCGGAGAAGCGCGTCAGCGAATATCCGCACCAGCTCTCCGGGGGCATGCGCCAGCGCGTGATGATCGCCATGGCCATCGCCTGCAAACCTTCCCTGATCCTCGCAGACGAACCCACAACGGCGCTCGACGTTACGATCCAGGCGCACATCCTCGAGCTCCTTAACCGGATCCAGGCCGAGATGGGCATGGCCATGATCCTGGTCACGCACGACCTCGGCCTCATCGCCGAGCGCGCTCACGAAGTCGCGGTGATGTACGCGGGCAGGATCGTCGAACAGGCCGGGACAGCCGAACTCTTTGCGAACCCTCAGCATCCGTATACGCGGGGACTGATGGCCTCGACGCCCAGACCGGCGGAGGAGGGCAGGAAGCGGCTTCGCACGATCGCCGGGTCCGTGCCCCGCCTGCAGGACCTGCCGGCGGGATGTAAATTCGCCCCGCGCTGCGACCTCAGGACGGCGCGGTGCGAGGCGGAGCCGGAGCTGGTTGAAGTAAAGCCGGGCCACCTCGTGAGATGCTGGGAGGCGAAATAAGACTATTGCGGAATGCGGAATGAAAATCTGATTGCGTAATCCAAATCGATATGACTGACGATCTGCTCTTCATCGACCGGCTTGTTAAAATATTTCCCGTCAAGGCAGGCATGGGCAAAACCCTTCATGCCACGGCCGTTGACGGGGTGACGCTCAGGGTCGCGCGCGGCGAGGCGGTGGGGCTGGTGGGTGAAAGCGGGTGCGGGAAATCGACGCTCGGGAGGCTCGCGCTCAGGCTTCTGGAGCCGACGTCGGGGAGCGTATTTTTTGAAGGCAGGGACCTCGGCTCGCTCGGAAAGCAGCATCTCCGGGCGCTCCGGAAAAACATGCAGATCATTTTCCAGGACCCCTTCGCCTCGCTCAATCCGCGCATGCGTATCCTGGAGATCATCACGGAACCCCTCGTGATTCACCGGCTGGCGCGTAAGGACGAGCTTGAGGAGCGCGGGGTCGCGCTGCTTCAGAAGGTGGGGCTTCCCCCGGACGCGCTCCGGCGCTACCCGCATGAGTTCTCCGGCGGCCAGCGCCAGCGGATCGGCATCGCGCGGGCGCTCGCAAGCGGGCCTGCGTTCATCGTGGCGGACGAGCCGGTCTCGGCGCTCGATGTCTCGGTCCAGGCCCAGATCATCAATCTTCTTGAAGACCTGCGCGAGGAAATGAAACTTTCGTTCCTGTTTGTCGCCCATGATCTGAACGTCGTGCGGCACTTCTCGGACCGGGTGGCCGTGATGTATCTCGGCAAGATTGTTGAGATTGCACCTGCCGGGGAACTCTACCGGAACCCGTCCCACCCCTACACCGAGGCGCTGCTCGCCGATATCCCTGTGGCCGACCCCACGGTAAAAAAGAAGCATATCCTGCTCAAGGGCGAAATTCCCGGGGCCACCCAGATCCCGTCCGGCTGCCGATTCCACACGCGCTGCCTCTACCGCTTCGAGCCCTGCGACAAAATCGTCCCCCGGACGACCGACCTCGGGGGAGGACATTTTGTGGACTGCCATCTGCGGGGATAGTATATTCGTTAAATGATGTATGAAAAAAAGTCCCTCTTCTCGGGAGGGAAAAGAGGGACGCAGGAAGCAAACAGCGCTTACCCCGCCGCCTAATTCGTTATCCCGTGCGCGGCAAGCTGCTGGTCCACAAAATGGGAAGTGGCAAAGACTTCGGCGGCAAAATCAGGGGCGCAGATGGCCATCGACTGCATGATGCCGTATTGCAGAAGCGGAGTCATATCCGCTCCCGGCGGAAGCGTCAGCCCGTTGGCCGCGAGGAACGCGGTCGCGAGTTCAGCGAGACGCTGGGAGATGAGGAGCACGGCCGTGGCATCATCCTGCATGAGCACCTGGCCATAGACGATCATAGCCTGCTGAAATGTTCTCTGCGCGGAGGAAAGGAACTGGGTTGCCTCGGCCCTGGTCATGCCAAACTGAGCAGCGAGCTGGTCAGCATAGGCCTTCTCCAGAAGCATGGGGAAGTCAGGGTCCGGAGGAAGCGCTGCAGCTGATATTCTGGCTCCAATCATGGGATCGATCTGCTTCATCAGGATGTCAATGCCGTATTCCACGAGCTCATGGGAAACCTGCAGCGCTACCGGTTCCGGCAATTGAAGGGCAGCGAACTGGGGGATCTGTTCCAGGATCCCTTTCAATATATAGGCTTTCGCCACGACATACCCCCCTGCCTCGGGATGGCCGGGTATCGTTCCCGGCTGTCCGAAGGTGATGCCCGCGCGGTGCGCCGTGTAATCGATTCCCCAGACTTCATTGTGGCTCACGAATCCGAAGGCAAGCGACTTCCCGGGTATCGATTGTGCCGCGTCCCAGACTTTCATAAAGTCATTATGTGTCTGATCATGCATGTAGAGTGCGGGCGCGTTGAACTGGTAATTGAAAATATCAGGTGCCAGGCCGCCGTACAACAAATTCGTGTTACGAATCTGCCACTTCGTGCTGAACTGTTCGTCGATGTAGGCATGGACAGCCCACCCCCATGGGAATGCTGCCTGGGCAAAGAAAAATACCGCGCAAAAAATCGTACTGACAGACAAAACTATTCTTTTCATGTTTGTTTCCCTCCTTTGCGTTTAACGTACTGTCTGTGCTGTTTGTACCTCTTTCAGCTATTTCCTGATTAGCGTGTCGGATTCGCACTGCTCCACACGCCTTGTTTATACAAACGTGAAGTATTTTGATCCAGTTAAATATGTCAATATATTGATTTTATGATGTTATTTTAGTGGCTCTGTCACAATATTCAGCGCGTTTGTATTAATTAGGAGATGCTTTTGACGGTCCCATTTTATTGGAGGATTGACATTCTTCAACGAAATCCTTGGTCAGATCGTAACAATTTAAACGAAAACCGAACGGCCAGTATATAAACGCATACGGCGGCCAAAAGATTGATATGATCCTGAATTGTGATGGGAGTTTCCCTTCCTTAATGATTTTATCATTCTGCACAAGGCTATAATTAATGTCAGCAGCTGCGGTCCAGAAGTAGGGGGATGTCTTCAGAACAGGATGCCCCTCAGCATCTGCAGTTGGTTCAAATGCGACTCGTTCGCCTTTAATCAACAGATCCGTATTCGGTGGAAGCTTAAAGCTTGCGGTCGTGCTGCAGCCTACAAAAAACAAAAGTGAACCCGTAACCAAAATCATATTGATTGTCTTCATAATTATCTCCTTTCTTTGATAAGATTGAAAGCCTGATA
>DASWAB010000127.1:0-10768 GCA_036391375.1 Nitrospirota bacterium | reverse complement strand
AAAACCAGCCCAGCCGCGGCCGGGAATTGCGTTATTAAAATATTTATAATTAAAATTCAAGTCAAGGAGGAGGGCTATGAAAAACAAATCGTTTTATCTTCTTCTGTTTATAGTCGTTATGCTGCCTCTGTTTTTCAACTGCAGTAATCAAAATCACGCTTCGCAACCTGATGCGGGCAAGGATGCACTCGGCTTCAGCGTGCTGTCCGGCCCGACCGGCACTGGTTCGCTTACCACGTGGATACCGAGGAGTTTTCCGGGCCTGAAGCTGTTGAATGCCGCATACGGGACCGTGGGCGGGAGCGCCGCGTACCTTGCGGTCGGCACAACCGACAATCTGAACGGCACCCGCATTATCACTTCTCAGGACGCGGTCACGTGGTCTCTCTGGAAACCGCAAACCGAACACGGGCCCCTGCGTGGGGTCGCCGTCGGGAACGGCGTTGCCGTTGCCGGGGGAGCAGACACATGGAACGCGACTATGTTTATCTCCACCGACCTTGTTTCCTGGACAACAGTAAGCTTGCCGAATAACCCGGCGGGCGGCGCCATCTTTGGCATCAATAATATCGCTTTCGGCAACGGGACATTCGTCGCAATCGCCGACACCTCCATTGTCCTCACGTCCTCGAACGGTCTCACGTGGACAGCCGCCAAACCCGCATTCCCCGCGAACATGAACGGCGTTTATTACATGAACAACCAGTTTATCGCTCTCGGCAAAAACTATGTCATGACATCCCCGAACGGCGCGACCTGGACCCAGCACACCGTCCCCTTCTCGGGTTTCGGCATTGCCCCTGACCTGTACGGCATCGCCTACAACGGCAGCAAATATGTTGCAGTCGGTGAAGCCAGTAACGCCTATGTTGCCGCCTATACGACATCGAACGACGGCTTGACATGGAGTCAGATCAACGCGACGACTACACTGACCGCAAATCCCGTTCTATATAACCTATCCAGCGTGGAATATATCAACGGGCTTTTCGTGGCGTCCGCTCCCGGGGCTGCTGCCCGGTATTATACCTCTTCCAACGGTACGAACTGGACCGAGCATTCTTATCCCATTGCCGAAACTCCCTGGCATCTTACGCTCCTGAACGGGAAAATATATGCCTTCGGTTACGGCATCGTATCGAGCACGACCGGCACGTCCTGGGACGCCGTCCTGCCCGGAGTGACTCAGTACTTCTCGATGAGCTTCGGCAAGGTCCAGTTTCTGAACAATCAGTTCGTTGCCGTCGGCGGCTCCGGCAGCATCTTCACGTCTCCGGACGGCACGCGCTGGTCGGCGCGGGTCGGGAATACAGCCAATAATCTGAACGCCGTGACTTTCGGAAACAACCTTTACGTGGCCGTGGGCGAGGCGATTGTTACGTCGCCGGACAGCGTTACCTGGACACAGCAGAAATCGGACCTGTCTACCGGGGCCTATACGTACCTCTACGGTGTAGCCTACGGCAATAACGTTTATGTAGCAGTGGGGAAATACTACGGCTCTTACGCCGCGGTAATGACCTCGCCAGACGGCATCGCCTGGTCGACCGCGCCCACCGGAACGGCCATGCCGCCGCTCAGTGATGTCACGTTCAACAACGGGATGTTCACGGCTGTGGGCGGCAGCGGGACCGTGTTCGTATCGTCCGACGGCGCAACGTGGACACCCCGGGACGCCTGGCCCCCATATTCCTACACCTCTCCTGGTTTTACTTCGATCGCCTTCGGGAACGGGGTGCAGGTCGCGGTCGGCGAGCAGGAGCTTGTCTACACCTCGAGCGGTACGGTGCACTGGACCAAGCGCATGTATAACTATAACGGGGCCTGGATGCGCGGCGTCGCCTTTGGAAACAACACCTTCATCGCCGCGGCTACCGTTTCAGGAGGCAGCCCTTCACGCGTTTATTCGTCACGCGACGGCAAAGCATGGTCGGCGAATGACTATGGATCAACATCTTGGCTTTACAGTATGGCATACGGGAATAATACGTTCGTCGGTGTGGGCGAAGGGGGAATCATCCTTCAGACACCGCCGCAAGCGCCCCTCGCGGCGCTTGCCCCTCAGTCCGAAATCAGCGTGGACAAGACCTATATCAACTTCGGGAACGTTAACCGGGGAAGCCCGTCAACGCCCCAGACGGTGACTATAACCAACCTCTGGAACGGCACGCTCACCTCTTCGTTGACTTTTACCGGTGCGAATCCCGGAGACTTCAGCGTTACCGGAGGCACATGCCCCAGCGTCGCTTCCGATGGGAGCTGCACGCTTAACGTCGTGTTTACGCCCGCGGCCCGGGGCAGCCGGACGGCCACCCTCAGGCTCACTACGAACGATCCGAACACGCCGGTCGTGGACATTTCCCTGAACGGCACGACCGTGCAGCCGCATATTGTGGTGTCTCCGCTGAACTTGGGGAATATAACCGTCGGCAGTTCAACCTGGCGGTATCTTTCCATAATGAACCTGGGAAATGCTCCCTTGACCGTATCCGGCATCAGCCTTTCCGGAACGAATGCAGGCGAGTTTAACATCAGCGGAACGTGCGGCACGATCAGTGCTATCTCCAACTGCAACGTTACGGTGACATTTGTGCCATCATCTGCCGGCGCTGGATCGGCGACGGTTACGATAACGTCCAATGATCCGGATACGCCGGCCGCAACCGTCTCATTGAGCGGAACCGGCGTTGCTTCGAGTAGCGGACCGGGAAGCGGTGGCGGTGGGGGGGGCGGAGGTGGAGGAACGGTCATGAGCGGCGGGGGCGGAGGCGGGGGTGGCGGGTGTTTCATCGCCACGGCTGCATACGGTTCATACCTCGATCCTCATGTGAAGGTGCTGCGTGATTTCAGGGATAATCATCTCCTGACAAACGGCCCCGGTCAGGCGTTCGTCGCGGCCTATTACCGTTATTCACCGCCCGTAGCCGATTTTATCCGGCAGCATGAAGTGTTAAGGACGATCACGAGATGGATGCTCACGCCGCTGATCTTTGCAATAAAGTATCCCGCATTGCCGCTGGTTATGTTACTGATGGCCATATTCACAGCGTTCTTCAGAAGTGGACAAAAATTTACACTTCACAGGGAGGTCCGCCTGAAACACGCATTGAATCGGCTGAAACTGAAATTTCGAGAACCTTCAATGTGAAGAGAGAGAACCTTCGCTGCCTTCGCAATGTAACCCTCCGTGTCGCTGAACACGGAGGGTTTTTATGTGATTAAGCGCACATTGAAAAAACTTTTCGTTTGATTTTATCCCGGCCTGATGTTATTATTTTTGTTGCTGTCTAAATCGCAGGCACGAAGTCCCTTCGAGGTCGTCAATAACTTATGATGAAAGAGCGTTTCACGAAGATAGCGGAAGCAATAAAAAGAGTTCTGCTCCTTGCCGGGGAGAAGTTCAAGGCCTTCTGGTTCACCGTCGCCGTGCCGTGGCTCCATGATTTCACTCCCAAGAAGGCGTTGAAGCTCCTTCCGTTCGCTGTTTTGTCCGGCGTCCTCTTCATCGCGCTCCTGTTTTACGTTCTCTCCTTCGGCCTGCCGACCGTGGAGTCGCTCAAGGACTACAAGCCGAGTCCGGGCACGACGATCCTTGCCGAGGACGGCCGCGTGCTGGGCCAGATCAGGATCGAGAAGGGCGTCTATGTCCCGCTCGGCCGGATACCGAAATTCATGGTGAACGCCCTTCTGGCGACCGAGGATCCGCGCTTCTATCAGCACAAGGGCATCGACTACCGCGGCATCCTGCGCGCGGCGCTGAAGGACATCATCTCGGTTCGCCTGAAACAAGGCGGCAGCACGATCACGCAGCAGCTCACGAAGGTTGTGTTCCTTTCTCCGGAGCGGAAGTTTACGCGCAAGATAAAGGAAATCATCCTCGCGCGCAGGATAGAACAGGAACTCACCAAGAAGGAGATCCTCGAGCTGTATCTCAATAAGATTTACTTCGGCCACGGCGCCTACGGCGCGCAGATGGCGGCCAAGACCTATTTCGGCAAGAACATCTGGGAGGTCAACCAGGCCGAGGCCGCGCTCCTGGCCGGTCTGCCCCAGTCGCCCATGGGGTATTCCCCGTACGGCGACATCGACCTGACCAAGTTGCGGCAGTGGCACGTCCTCCGGAGAATGGCCGAGGAGGGATACATCAACGACGCCCAGGCGACGCAGATCTACAACCAGCCGATCAATCTCGAGAACCTGCGGCCCCAGGAGGAAGTGGCCCCGTATGTCGTCGATTATATCCGGAAGTATATCGAGAAAAAATACGGATCCGAAAAGCTCTACCAGGGCGGATTCAAGGTCTACACCGCCATCGACATGGACATCCAGCGCCAGGCGGTCACGGCGCTCCGGGACGGGCTCCGGGCGCTCGACAAGCGCCAGGGCTTCCGGGGCAAGGTGGGCTACAAACAGCTTAAGCCCACGCAGACCCAGTGGAGTTCACTCCACGTCATGGTGAAGCCCGGCGAGGGGTTCAACGCCCAGGTGCTCTCGGTCGGCGATTATTTCATCACGGTGCGGGGACGCGGACTCATCGGCTACATCATGCAGGAGGACATGTCGTGGGCGCTTCTCAAGCGCAAGAAGCACAAAAACGACCCCGATGAGTACAAGAAGCTGCAGGAACTCGTCCAGCCCGGGGACATCATCAAGGTCCGGTTCAAGGATTACGACAAGAAGAAGCAGGTCGCGACGTTTATTCTGGACCAGACGCCGCTCGTAGCGGGCGCGGTGGTGTCGATCGAGCCGTACACCGGCTACGTGCGCGCCCTGGTCGGCGGGTATGATTTCGTGGAGGGCGGCTTCAACCACGCCACCGACGCGAAGCGGCAGCCCGGATCGTCGTTCAAGCCCTTTGTGTACGGCGCGGCGCTCGAAAACGGCTTCACCCCCGCTTCGATCCTCATGGACCTGCCGGTCATCCACGAGAAGACGGAGTCCGAGAAAAAGGGCTGGAAGCCCGAGAACTACGACGAGCGGTTCCTCGGCCCGATGCGCCTGCGCACGGCGCTCGCGCTTTCGCGGAACGCGGTGACCGTGGGGCTGCTCGAAAAGATCGGTCTTGACAAGGCGATCGATTTCGCGCGCAGGGCGGGCATCACCAGCCAGATCAGCTACGATTACACGACGGCCCTGGGGTCATCGGCAGTGACCCCGCTGGAACTCACTTCCGCCTACGCGACCCTCGCCTCCCGCGGGGTGCGCACCGAGCCGATCCTCATCAAGAGCATTGTGGACGGTCGCGGAGCGGTCCTTGAAAGCTACGAGCCCGAGCCGAAAGAAGCAATCGACCCCACCACGGCCTTTCTCGTGACGAGCCTGCTCAAGAGCGTGGTGCAGGAGGGGACGGGCAAGGGGGCGCTCGCGCTGGGCAAGCCGGTCGCCGGGAAAACAGGCACGACGAATAATTACGTGGACGCCTGGTTCGTCGGCTTCGCGCCCTCCCTCGTGACGGGGGTGTGGGTGGGGTACGACAATCCCAGGGCGTCGCTCGGAGACAAGGAGACCGGCGCCCGGGCCGCGCTCCCCATCTGGATATCGACCATGGCAAGGGCTCTTGCGGACAAGCCCGCGGACGATTTTCAGCCGACCGACGATGTCGTGTTCGCAAAGATCGACCCCGACAGCGGCCTCCTGGCCCGTGACGGCGCGCCGGACGCCTACCTCGACGTGTTCCGCAGGGGAACGGAGCCTACGCAGTACGCGGATGCCGTAAAGAAGCCGGCGGATTTCTACAGCCTCGACCAGGGCGGCGGGGTGGAAGCCCCGAAGAAGATCAATCCGGACGAAATATCGGACTAAAACAAGCGCGGAATGCAGATGAAAGAGATGGACTGAATGGACTATAAGACAACATTGAACCTGCCCAGGACGGATTTCCCGATGAAGGCGAATTTGAAGGACCTTGAACCGCGGATGATCGCGAAATGGCAGCAGGAGAAAGTCTACCAGCTCATGCAGGATCAGGCAGAGGGTAAAAAATCCTACATCCTGCACGACGGCCCGCCCTACGCGAACGGCCATATCCACATCGGCCATTCCCTGAACAAGACGCTGAAGGACATCATCGTCAAGTTCCGGACCATGGAGGGCTTCAAGAGTCCATACGTTCCGGGCTGGGACTGCCACGGCCTTCCCATCGAGCATCAGGTGTTGAAAAATCTCGGCCCGAAGAAAGAGGGCATGAGCCAGCAGGAAATCCGCGCGCTCTGCCGCGAGTACGCCGAGAAGTTCATCAACATCCAACGCGAGGAGTTCAAGCGCCTCGGCGTGTTCGGCGACTGGGACAATCCCTATCTCACGATGAACTTTGCCTACGAGGCCGCCATCGTGCGCGAGCTTGGCAAATTCGTCGACGCGGGGGGCGTCTATAAAGGAAAGAAACCGGTCTACTGGTGCGGGTTCGACGAGACCGCTCTGGCCGAGGCGGAAGTGGAGTATGCGGACCACGAGTCGCCGTCGGTGTACGTGCGCTTCGATCTTTCCGATGCGGCCAAGGCCCTCCCGTCGTTGAACGGGAAGAAAACGGCCATCGTCATCTGGACGACCACGCCCTGGACGTTGATTGCGAACCTTGCCGTTGCCCTCCATCCCGAGTTCGATTATGTGGCTGTCGAGTCCGACGGACAGGTGCTCATTATTGCCGAGGGGCTCTCGAAACAGGCGTTGGAGAAATTCGGCATCACGAATTACCGCGTTGTCGAGAAGTTCAAGGGTAAAAAGCTGGAGGGGCTCAGGGCGCGCCATCCCTTCATCGACCGCGAATCCGTTGTCATTCTCGGCGACCATGTGACGCTTGAGGCCGGCACGGGAGCAGTGCATACGGCGCCGGGCCACGGCCAGGAAGACTACGAAGCGGGCTTGAAATACGGCCTCGAGGTCTACGCGCCGGTCGATCAAAAAGGACGGTTCACGAAGGAGGCTGGCGAGTTCGCGGGCCAGCAGGTCTTCAAGGCCAACAAGGGCATCATCGAGCTTTTGAAATCAAAAGGCAGCCTCCTTGCCGAGGAACGAATCAGCCACTCCTATCCCCATTGCTGGCGGTGCAAGAACCCGGTGATCTTCCGCGCCACTGAGCAGTGGTTCATCTCCATGAAGACGAACGAGCTCCTGAAAAAGACCGTGGAGAACATCCATAGAGTGAACTGGGTGCCCTCGTGGGGCAAGGACCGCATCCTCGGCATGATGGAGAACCGGCCTGACTGGTGCATCTCGCGCCAGCGGGACTGGGGAGTGCCGATCATCGCCTTCACCTGCAAAGACTGCGGCGAGCTTTTGCTCGACAAGAAGGTCGTGGACCACGTGGCGAACATCGTTGAGAAGGAAGGGGCCGACGCCTGGTTCATCCGGACTCCCGGTGAGCTCATGCCTTCGGGCGCGAAATGCAGGAAATGCGGCGGAAGCAATCTCGAAAAGGAGATGGACATTCTCGACGTCTGGTTCGACTCCGGCGTCTCCCACGCAGCCGTGCTCAGGCAGCGTAACGGCCTCTCCTGGCCCGCGGACATGTATCTCGAAGGAAGCGACCAGCATCGCGGCTGGTTTCAGTCGTCCTTGCTGACCTCTGTTGCCACGACCGGCCAGGCGCCTTATCGGACCGTGCTGACTCATGGTTTTACCATGGACGGCGCGGGCAAGAAGATGAGCAAGTCAGCCGGAAACATCATCGCCCCGCAGGAGGTCATCGATAAATTCGGGGCTGAAGTCCTCCGGCTCTGGGTCTCGTCGGTCAACTACCAGGACGACCAGCGCATCTCTCAGGAGATCCTGAACCATCTGGCCGAGGCCTACCGTCGCATCCGGAACACCAGCCGCTATCTGTTAGGGAATCTTTCGGACTTCGATCCGGCAACGGACCGGGTCGCGGACAAGGACCTCATCGAGATCGACCGCTGGGCCTTGATGAAGCTCCAGAAGCTGATCGAGCGCGTGGAAAAGGCCTATGACGACTTCGAGTTCCATATCGTGTTCCACTCGCTCCATAACTTCTGCGCGGTGGATATGAGCGCTTTTTACCTCGACATCCTGAAGGACCGGCTTTATACGGCGAAGACGAAGTCCGTGGAGCGCAGATCGGGTCAGACCGCGATGCATGCGATTCTTTCGTCCGTCGTTCGATTAATGGCTCCCGTGCTTTCCTTTACGGCCGACGAGGTCTGGAGCTATATGAACGAAAGCGGAAAAGCCAAGAGCGTGTTCCTGGCGAGCTTCCCGAAGGTAGAAGAGAAGTACCTGGACAAAGGTCTCGAAGAACGGTGGGACAAAATCATCGCCATTCGCGGCGAGGCCGCCAAGGTGCTTGAAGCGCTCAGGAAGGGCAAAAAGATCGGCCATTCGCTCGACTCGGCTGTCACGCTCTATGCGGAGCCCGAGCTGTATATGTTCCTCAAGGGGTATGAAAAGGATCTTGCCTTCATTTTCATCGTTTCATCCGTTGCGCTTGCAAAGGATGCGGACGCGCCCGCGGACGCGTATGCGAGTGAAGTCGTGAAGGGCCTCAGGATCGCGGCGGGCCCCGCGAAGGGCGCGAAGTGCAGCCGCTGCTGGATGTACAGCGAGACCGTGGGGACAGTGAAGGATCATCCGGAGATTTGCGACAGATGCGCGGGAAATCTTTAGAAGCGTAAGCGGAGAGTGCGGAAGCAGCGATGAAAAATAAATACCTCTGGGCCGGCTCGATCATCAGCGTCGTGGTGGCCCTCGACCAGATCACGAAGTATATCGTTGAAAAACAGATTAGAATGTATGAGGTCGTCACCGTCATCCCGGGATTTTTCAACCTGACTCACGTCCGGAATAGAGGGGCGGCCTTCGGCGTCCTTTCCGGAGACCACGGCTGGTGGCGGATGGCGTTCTTTGTCGCGGTTACGCTTATCGCCCTGGGAGTGATCGCCGCCCTCATCCGGAAAACGCATGAGCGTCTCCTTGTCGTCGCGTTCTCGCTCATTGCAGGCGGCGCGATCGGGAACAATCTGATCGACCGCATCCGCTTCGGGGAGGTGGTGGATTTCATCGAATGGTATTACCGGTCGTTTCACTGGCCGTCGTTCAATATCGCCGATTCCGCCATCACGATCGGCGTGGGGCTCCTGGTAATCGATATGCTGTTCAGGAAACCGGAGAGCACGACAAAACCTGTTTAGCCGCGAATTGCACGAATGAATACGAATGACAGAAAAAGCCGGTGAAAAATTTTGCTCGTGATTGTTTCGTGAAAATTCGTGTCAATTAGTTAGTGGTTGAATAAAGCGATCTATGCATCCTATTCTCTTTGAAATACCCCGAATAGAATTCGGCGACTGGGTCATCGGCCCGATTCCCATCAGAATGTACGGCCTCATGATCGGCATCGGCTTTCTCCTCGGCATCTACCTGGCATCGCACCGTGCAAAGAAGGAAGGCCTCGATCCCGACCGCATCCTCGACATGGGCGTGTATCTGCTCCTGGCCGCCATCATCGGTTCGCGTGTGCTTTACGTGCTTACGAGCCTCCCGGAATTCGCCGGCAACCCCTTCGGGGTTTTCGCGATCTGGAAGGGCGGGCTCGTGTTTTACGGCGGCCTGCTCGCGGCAGCGCCGACGGGGGTCTGGTATATGCGCAGGCACGCCATTCCGGTCTGGAAGACCGCGGACATCATGGCGCCATCCATCGCCCTCGGCCACGCCTTCGGCAGACTCGGCTGTTTTTTCGCCGGGTGCTGTTACGGCGCGTCGTGCAGCCGATCTGTCGGCGTCACCTTCACCGATCCGCACTCGCTCGCGCCCCTTGGCGTTCCGCTTTACCCGACCCAGCTCATGGAGTCGGGCGGCGAGTTCCTGCTCTTCGGCGCGCTCCTCATGTTCCATAAATACAAAAAATACGACGGTCAGCTCTTTTGGCTCTACGTTCTGTTTTATGCCGTGCTCCGGTTTATCATCGAGTTTTTCCGCGGAGACGCGGCGCGCGGCGTGTACTTCGGCAATGCCGTCTCGACGTCGCAGATCATTGCCCTCGGGATGTTCGCAGCGGCGGGAATAATGCACATGCGGTTGGCAAGGAACAAAACGATGAAGCCGCTGATGGAAACGGATAAACACTGATAAAAGCAAAACAGAATCAGCCGCGAATTTCCCATGGGCGCGAATTAAGAGGCAACGCCGATTCTTTATAACCAAAAATTTTTCACGCCTCTATTCGTAAAAATTGGTTTAATTCACGGCCCAATAGTTGATGTTCATCTTCCATGCCTCTCATCACCCACACCGTCACGGAGCATCACGTCGGCAAGCGGCTGGACATTTTTATCGGCCACTATGAACAGCGCGCGTCCCGAAACCGCATTCAGACCCTTATCAAAACAGGCCTTGCCCTCGTCAACGGCAGGATGGAAAAGCCGGGATACAAGGTAAAGCTGGGGGAGAACGTTACCCTTGAGCTTCCCGAAAGAAAAGTTCATGCCGTTCTGCCCGAACCGATTCCGCTTTCCGTCGTATATGAAGACCCTCATATCATCGTGCTCAACAAGCCTCCCGGACTCGTGGTCCATCCCGCGCCCGGCAATTATACCGGCACCCTCGTGAACGCCCTTCTGTACCACTACGGGAGCCTCCCGTCTTTGGGTTCGGGCAAGGAAGCGGGCGAGCGCGCGGGCATCGTGCATCGTCTGGATAAGGACACCTCGGGCATGATGGTGGCGGCGAGGACCCAGGAAGCGCTCCGGTCGTTGTCGGCGCAGTTCAAAAACAGAGTTGTGAAAAAACGGTATCTTGCGCTCGTCGCCGGCGTCAT
>DASWAB010000126.1:0-3825 GCA_036391375.1 Nitrospirota bacterium | reverse complement strand
AGTTGGATTTCATGTTGCAAAATTGAACATAAAATTACAATTAGAGATTGCATTGCAATTTATAAAAGTGATATATAAATCGCTAATCGCCGTGCAACTGCCAGAAGAAAGGACCTTTGAGAATATGAACTGGTTCGTTTTTTTCTTATTCTTCGTTTCCGGCGCCAGCGGCCTGATTTATGAAGTCGTCTGGTCTCGAATGATGACGCTGGTATTCGGAAGGAGCGTCCTCTCCGTGGGGATCGTGCTTGCGGCCTTCATGTCGGGCATGGCCCTCGGCAGCTACGCGCTCGGGAAGTACGCCGACCGGAGCCGCAACCCCCTGCGGCTCTACGCCCTGTACGAAATCGGCGTGGGTCTCACGGCATTCGCAGCCTCCCTCCTCCTCGCCCGGACCGCGCCGGTCCATATCTGGATCCATACGGCATTCGGCGGGTCGCCGCTGATGCACGCCGTAGTCCGCTTTCTGATGGTGTTTGCGCTTCTTATTCTTCCGACGACCCTGATGGGGGCCACACTGCCCATCCTCTCTCGTGTTGTCGTGAAACGACTGCGCCGAGTGGGCGAGGAATTGGGGAGCCTCTATGCCGTGAATACCGCGGGAGCGGTCGGCGGAAGCCTTGCTGCGGGATTCTATCTTATCGGCCGCATTGGGCTGCACGGGACCGTCGCTGTCGCTGTCTTCGGGAACCTGGTCGTAGGCATCGCGGCCTGGGCCGTCTCTTCCCGCTCCGGCAGTCCCGATGCCCCGGCGCAGCCCTCCTCGGCGCCCGTCGCTCCCGAGCCCCCTCTCCTCGACAGGGTGGACCGTCAAACGCGGCGGCTCCTGCTCTGGGCCTTCGCCCTGTCGGGTCTTGCCTCATTTTCCTACGAAATATTCTGGACGCGCTCGCTCGTCTTCCTTCTCGGAAACACGACCTATGCGTTCACCCTGATGCTCACGGCGTTCCTGCTGGGCATTGCGCTCGGCGGATACGGGGTCCGGTTCCTCGGCGGCCTCGTCAAAAACCCCTTGCGCCTTTTTGCGGCGATCGAAATGCTGATCGGCGTCTTTTCCGCGGTTGCCTTGCCCCTGCTTTTCTTCATCGTCAGATCGGACGCCGTCCATTCGTTCATCGCCCGTTATTCAGGCCGGATCGAGCTTCTCGCGGCGTCGAACTTCGTGATCGCGCTGTCCCTCATGCTCCTTCCCGCCACCCTGATCGGCGCCACGCTCCCTCTTATGGGCAGGATCTTCGTTTCCGATCTTCGGAGCGCCGGGACGACCGTGGGAAAGATCTACGCCATGAATACGCTGGGCAACGTGACAGGCGCCCTTTTGCCCGGGCTTCTGGTCATGCCGCTCATGGGCATCCAGAAAGGCATCCTCCTGATGGCCGCGCTCAACGCGAGTCTTGGCATCGCGCTTTTTTTCTTCCGCGGGAAGCTCGCCGGAGCCGCCTTGGCAGGGGCCGCGGCCGCGTTCCTGATTTCTGCCGGCGCGCTGACGCGCATTCCGGTTTCCTTTCAATTTCCCTCGGAATACCAGAGGTCAAAGGATGAGGTGCTCTTTTACCGGGAGGGCGGCCTTGTTACCACCAAAGTATGGACCGGCGCGGAGACCGGCTATAAGGAGCTCAGCGTCGACGGGATCAATATCGGCGGGACAGGCGAATCCGATTATAAGCAACAGATCCTCGCCCACCTGCCGAAGCTGCTTTTGAAGTCGTACCGATCTGAGCTTTCCGTGGGCCTTGGCTCCGGCATTTTGATCGGGGAAAGCGGCCGGCATGCCGCTTTGAAAAAAATCGCATGCGTGGAAATATCGAAAGGGGTCGCGGAAGGATCGAAATACTTTTCGGCTGAAAACTTCAACATCCTGAGCGATCCACGGGTGACGCTCGTCGTTGACGACGTGGTCGATTTTCTCCAGACCTCGACCGATCGATACGACATCATATCGGCCGACGAGAAGACCGCGGGTAAATATGCAACCAATTCGTTCTCATACTCCAGGGAATACTACGCCCTTTTGAAGCAGCGGCTTGCGCCGGGCGGGCTCGTCATTCAATGGATGCCCGCCGACCTGCCGCCCTCGCAGTACGACCTGGCAATCAGAACGTTTCTCGCCGGGTTCCCCCGGGTCCAGCTCTGGTATTTCCCGCCGATCGGAAGGTTTACGATGAGCAATACGCTGCTGGTCGGCTCCAACGACGAGATCGGCATCGATCCCGCATGGATGCGCCATGCCCTGGAGACGGACCCCGAGTCATTCGAGGGCATCCGGAAATACGGCCTGACCACCGCAGAAGCGGTGTTGTCCCACTATATCGGCAGTGAAGACTCCCTTCGGCGCGCCGTGCCGCCCGGTCCCGTGAACACCTTCGAGGAGCCCTACTACGAATTTTACTCGCCCGGCGACTACGCCGTGCCCTCCAGCGAACGAGCCCTCGTGAACCACGAGCTTTTGATGTCGGTCCGCGGGCCGGACTTCTCCCGCTTCGTCCTCGGAGGAGCCGCGGGCGCTGATGCCGAACGCCTCGACGCGGCGTTTCGGGCGGAGAGTATGTTTCTCGACGGTCACGATGCGCAACTTCGGGGCTTTCCAGCCCCGGAGGTCCTCTCCCGGTATAACCGGGCGATTGCCGCAGCCCCGTGGGACAGGAACCTGCGGAACGAAGTCGTTGCCTATCTCAACCGGGAGTTCCTCAGGCTGTACAGGAGCGGCGACTATACAAACGCCGTTGACGTCCTTCGTAGCGCAGTGGAGCTCTATCCGGAAAGCAGCGATGTCCACCAGGATTACGGATGGATGCTGTTAAAAATGAACCGGACCGATCGCGCGATCAAGGAACTCGAACAGGCCCTGGCCTTAAACGGCAGGCTCGTGCCGGTGAGAAGGCTCTTGGCAGAAATCTACGCCTCACGCGGGCAGGCCGGCAAGGCCATGGAACGCTGGAAAGAAGCCCTCGCCCTCGACCCGAATGATGTCTCGACCCTCGTGGATTATGGAGTCTTTCTGGCCGAGCAACAGCCAGGCGCGGAAGCCCTCGACTATGCCCGGAGGGCTTACCGGCTGGCCCCTCAGGATCCCGATGCGATTGATGCATACGCGCGGGTCTTGTATCTGCTTGGAAATATTTCAAGGGCTCGGTGCATCGTGCGCAAGGGCGGCGGCTATTACGAAAGTAATCCAGCCTTCGAAAAGCTGAGAGCGGCGATCCTAAGTGGGAATTAGGTGTCGTCCCTCAGGGCGGGAAGATGATGCGCCGGATAAAATGCGCCGATACTATCCGGGGTGTCAGTACGACGGACGCTCAGTCCGCCTTCGTCGCCAGATACACCACGTGCCGCAACCCTCCCCTTCCCGGACGGAGACGGCCAAAGGAAAACCCGGCCGCGCTCAGCCGTTTCTCGAACCCTGCGTCAGGGTTCTCCCCCCAGACCGCGAAAATGCCGCCCGGAACGAGGGCGTCCGCGGTCCGCCCGAGGGCGCGGCTTCCGTAAAAGGGATCGTGCTCGAACTCCGTTCTCGCGTGCGGACCTTCGTAGAGATCGATGATGATGGCGTCGAACCGCGCCGGATCCGCTTGCGCCGCCCTTGCTATCACGGCGGACACGTCTGCAATCTCGATTTCGACGCGGGGATCGTCCGCGGCGTTTTGCGTCAGCCCCGTAAGCGGCCCGCGGCACCACTTCACGACGACTTCGTTCAATTCCGCCACAATGACCTGCGCCGTTTCCGGCAGGGCATCGAGCGCAGCGCGCAGGGTCAGACCCATGCCCAATCCGCCGATGAGCACGCGGGGACGCCTTCGGGATGCAACGAGTCTGCAAGCGCGTTCT
>DASWAB010000125.1:0-8329 GCA_036391375.1 Nitrospirota bacterium | reverse complement strand
GCCGGTTTGGTGGACGGCATCGTGGCGCGGATGAAAAAAGAGCTTTCCCCTGACGCAAAAGTCGTGGCAACGGGAGGTCTGGCTGAGCTTGTCTCCCCGGAAACAAAAACAATTGACGAGGTGAAGCCACACCTTACCCTTGATGGGCTGAGATTGTTGTACTATATAAATCATTGAAATATAAAACACTTTCTCTTCCCATCCGGCTTACAGGCCGTCGTTGTTGCAAAATCATACAGAACGCCCTCAGGCCCTTACCTTGACGATTCTCCAAATTTGTGATATTTTTTCTTTCACTGAGTCTTTTCAGGGAGAACCGATGAAAATTCTGGTAGTTGACGACGAAGAAGGCGCGCGGGAACTCTTCAACACCATTCTGACCGATGAAGGCTATGATGTTTCTCTGGCCAAAAGCGGCGAGGATGCACTGGCCCTGTTTAAAAGCGACCGCTTCAATCTGGTGATCACGGACATCAAGATGCCGGTGATGGACGGCCTTCAGCTCCTGCAGGAAATACGGAAGATCGGCTCCAAGACCGATGTGATCATGGTCACCGCGTACGGCGAGGTGGAGAGCTATCTCAAGGCCATGAGCCTCGGCGCCGCCGAATATATCAATAAACCCATCCGCATTAAAGAGCTGAAACGCATCGTCCACAAGGTCCTGACGGAGCAAAAAGCGAGGTCGGCCAACTGATGTCGCGTTTGCGCAAGGATCCCGTCGTCGGCCGCTGGATCATCGTCTCCACCGAACGCCCAAAAAAACCCGAAGAATACAGTTTCGAAGAGCCGGAAGACGATGTCACGCCGGCGGAGTGCCCTTTCTGCGGGGGCAACGAAGCGAAGACCCCGCCGGAAATCGCCTCGTTCCGCTCCGAGACGTCCCTTCCGAACGCCAAAGGCTGGTGGGTGCGCGTGATCCCGAGCAAGTTCCCGGTGCTCCATATCGAAGGAAACCTCGAGCGCGAGGGGAGCGGCATCTACGACTGGATGAACGGCATCGGCGCGCATGAAATCATCATCGAAAGCCCCGACCACTCGCTCCGGCTCGAAGAACTGCCCGAAAACCAGGTCGAAAAAGTCCTGTGGTCGTACCGCGACCGCATCCTCGACCTCGAGCGCGACGGCCGCCTCCGATATGTGCTCGTATTCAAGAACCAGGGTTGGACCGCGGGCTCGGCCCTGAACCACCCGCACTCCCAGATCATCGCCACCCCGGTCATCCCTAAATTCGTGAAGGAGAAGCTGGACGGGGCGAAGTCGTACTACGACTACAAGGAGCGGTGCATCTTCTGCGACATCATCCGGCAGGAACTGATGACGCCGGAGCGCGTGGTCGAGGAGACGCGCCACTTTGTGGTGATGGTGCCGTTCGCGCCGCGCTTTCCCTTTGAAATCTGGATTTATCCCAAGAAACACCTGTGCTCCTACGTGGATATTACCAAGGAAGAAATCATGGACTTTGCCCGGACGCTCCGGCACACGCTCCATCGGCTGGGGAAGGTCCTGAACAACCCGCCGTACAACTTCATGCTCTACACGGCGCCCAACAGGGTCCCGCGCCACGGCTACTGGCACACGCTGAACGACGACTTCCACTGGCACCTGGAGATCATGCCGCGGCTCACCCGCGTCGCCGGGTTCGAGTGGGGCTCGGGCTTCTACATCAACCCCACGCCGCCGGAGGACGCGGCGAAATATCTGCGGGACGTGAAGTTATAGCCAGCCTCAACCTATCAAACCCTGCCGTTTCCGCGCCGTCAAAGTAGAAATACTTCATTCCGCACACCGTACTTGATTTGCTCCCAACTCCGAACTCAAAACCAGGAACTACATGCGCCTTTACCTTCGGCCGCCTCACCGTAAAGATCATTGACCAGCGGAGTTTGATCGAAAGGGGTCTAAAAGTGAGGAGTTGAGGAGTAATAATAGTATTGACAGAGGTATAACTAATTAGTATACTTTGTTTATGAAAACGGCTATTTCAGTACCCGACGAAGTTTTCCGTGAAGTCGAGAAGGTCGCCAAGGAACGACATTCCTCCCGGAGCGAAGTGATTGTTACCGCCGTTAAAGAATATCTCGAACGGCGCAAGTCCAATGAGCTGCTTAGCGCTTTGAATCAAGCTTATGGCACGGCGGAAACAGCCGAGGAATATGAGGTTCGGAAAAGAGCCAAAAAACGGTACGGCAGAGTGCTGCGCAAGGAGCGATCGTGACAATACGTCAGGGTGACGTTTACTGGATTGAATTGGATAAGCCCGGGGGCTCCGAGCCGGGATATCGCCATCCGCATGTCGTCGTTCAAAATAATCTTTTTAACGCCAGCAAAATCGGAACCGTAGTCGTCTGCGCTCTTACGTCAAACCTGAAACGGGGAGAAGCGCCGGGCAACGTTTTGCTGAAAAAAGGAGAAGCGAACCTCAAGAAGGACAGCGCCGTAAACATCACTCAGCTTGTAACCGTTGATAAAACGGACCTGATCGAGCAGATTGGAACTTTATCTCCGGCCAGGGTACGGCAGATAATCGACGGCATTAAGCTGCTGATCGAAGCACGCGACATCAGATGAAACTGTGCTCCATCAACCCCACGACGCAAGAAAACGCGGCGAAAATCATGTAAATTGTCATTTTGAACGTAGTGAGAAATCTTGATTCTCCACTCGGTTGCGGACGGCGGCGCGCTCGCACCCAGAAGGAACTGATAAAGAACGTGCGCGGCTTTCCTCGCAAACGGCAGAAGCAACCGCACAAAGTGAAATCATATTTCCGAAAGGGACACGTAAAATACGCTGCGTAAAATGTCAGCTATTTAGTGCTCTCCGTAATACCTGCTCTGCGCCCGCGTGTAATTCAGCATTCCTCCCGCAAGCAGAATGTCCCTCTGCCTCGTGCTTAAAGAATACTTGAGTGTAACAGCCTTGCCATTCGCGGTATTCTTGAGAATCAGGTCCTTTCCTGTCTGAAGAGATACCTTGATGTCTCCGATCTCGATCTTGTCATTCGCAGCAATCGCATCATAATCCGCTTCGTTTGCAAAGGTGAGCGGCAGAATACCAAAGTTGATCAGGTTTGCTGCATGGATGCGCTCGAAACTTTTCGCGATCACCGCTTTTACCCCTAAATACATGGGGCAGATGGCCGCGTGTTCCCTGCTCGAGCCCTGGCCATAACTCGCGCCCGCAATCACGATGTTATGGATGCCGGCCTTCCTGTTCTCCAGGGCCTTCTTCGAGAAGGTCGGATCGACGCTTTCGAATACAAACTCGGCGTATTTCGGGATGTTCGAGCGATACTTTAATCTCGAGCCCGCAGGCATGATGTGGTCCGTGGTGATCTTGTCCCCCACCTTGATTGCGACCACGCCCTTAATCGTCTCGGGCAACGGCTCGGCAGCCGGCGGGTCTCCGATATTCGGCCCGCGGTAGACCGAAACCGAAAGCGGGTCTTTTGCGGGCGGCAGAATCATGGTATCGTCGATCCAGAACGCATCGGGCATGGCGATTTCAGGATAGGGTATCCCCAGGTCGCGGGGGTCCATGATGCCGCCGGTCAGGGCCGCGGCCACGGCCGACTCCGGGCTCGCAAGATACACCTGAGCGCTCTTGGTGCCCGATCGGCCCTCGAAATTGCGGTTGCTCGTCCTGATCGAGACCGCGCCGGTTTTGGGCGCCTGGCCCGCGCCGATGCAGAACCCGCAGGTGGATTCGAGCATCCGAGCGCCTGCGGAAATCATGTCCGCCAGCGCGCCGTTCTTTGCGATCATCTCGAGCACCTGGCGGGAGCCCGGCGCCACACCGAAGCTCACGTCCGGAAACACCCGTCTACCTTTCAGCAAGGAGGCCACGATCATGAGGTCGCGGTACGACGAGTTGGTGCACGAGCCGACCATCACCTGGTCTACTTTCGTTCCAGCAAGCTCCTTCACCGTGCCGATGTTGTCCGGAGAGTGCGGCTTGGCCATGAGCGGCTCGATCTTTCCAAGGTCGAGATCGATCACCCGGTCGTACTGTGCATCGGCATCTGCGGCGATGGGGACCCAGTCGGATTCCCTGCGCTGGGCTTTCAGGAACGTTTTCGTGATTTCGTCGCTCGGAAAGACGGATGTCGTCACGCCAAGCTCCGCGCCCATGTTCGTGATCGTGGCGCGCTCGGGCACGGAAAGGGCCTTTACTCCCTCGCCGGCGTACTCGATTACCGTGCCGACATTGCCCTTGGTCGTGAGCATCCTGAGGATCGCAAGAATCACATCTTTGGCAGAGACCCAGGGGCGAAGCTTTCCCGCGAGGTTCACCTTCACCACTTTCGGGCAGGTAAGATAAAAGGGGCCGCCGCCCATGGCAACGGCCACGTCGAGTCCGCCCGCGCCGATGGCGATCATACCGATGCCGCCTCCGGTGGGCGTATGCGAGTCGGAGCCTAAGAGCGTCTTTCCCGGCCTGCCGAAGCGTTCGAGGTGGACCTGATGACAGATGCCGTTCCCGGCCTTTGAGTAGTGAATGCCGTATTTTGATGCCACCGTCTGGAGGTAGCGGTGGTCATCCGCGTTTTCGAACCCGTCCTGGAGCGTGTTGTGGTCAACGTAACTCACGGAAAGCTCGGTCCTGACGCGCGGCACGTCCATCGCTTCAAACTGGAGATAGGTCATGGTCCCGGTTGCGTCCTGGGTGAGCGTCTGGTCGATCCTGATCGCGATCTCGGTCCCGGGTTTAAGCGACCCTTCGACGACGTGGGGTTCCAGAATTTTGTAAACGATATTTTTGCCCATGCTGTCTCATACTCCTTCTATTCTGATCGTTAATGACCCGTCATTATATTTCATTCAACGCCCTAAGGCAACAGGAATTCAAGGAATTCAAATGATCGCCCCGTTTGAAAACAGCCTTACCCTATGCTATAGTTATTGAAAGCCGGCCATCAGCAGGCAAACCATACTACAACTTCACGGAGGAGGCGCACCATGGTACAGAAGGCAAGTCCCAAACTGACGGAAATGATGAATCAGGCGATAGCGGCGGAGCTCCAGGCAATCATCCAGTACATGTGGCACCATGTCATGGTAAAGGGGCTGAGCGCGGAGTCGCTTTCCGGGGTGTTCGAAAAAGTGTCAGTAGATGAAATGAAGCACGCCGAAAAGATCGCAGAGCGGTTGTTTTATTTCGATGTCAATCCCACCATCAAGCCGACCCCCATCGCCGTCGGAGGCGACGCCACCCAGATGTTGAAGGCGGACGTGAAGGCCGAGGAAGAGGCCATCGCGCTTTACAAGGCCATCATCAAGCAGGCGGCGGGCGAGAGCGATGAGACCACGCGGCTGCTTTTTGAAGAGATTCTCTCGCAGGAAGAAGACCACCACGACACGTTTACGACCCTGCTCGGGCAGTAGACGGAAAGGGCAGGCGAAAGCCTGCCCTTTTCAAGTCTCGACATCGAAATCTTAAACAAGCGCCCCACGCACCAACGATCGAAAATGCAAAGCTCCGTCCTGAATTCAGCGCCGTCTCATTCTACGGCATCTTGAACTCCCTGCCCGCGAGGCGGACCGTCAGCACGGGGCAGTGGGCCTTGCGCACCACCTTTTCCGCGGTGCTGCCGAAAAGCATGTGGTCAATGCCGGTCCTGCCGTGCGTCCCGATGACGATGAGATCCGCGTTCTTTTCCTTCGCCGTCCGGATGATCTCCACGAAAGGGACTCCCCGTACGACCAGCGTTTCCACGTCTTTTACCTGCGCGGCAACCTCGGCGGTCCACTTATCCATTTCCTTCCAGGCGCTCTTCTGCATGTCTTCCACAAGATCGGGCACGGAAATGGACGAGGGGATGTACCACTCCGCTATGCTGATGTCCTGGATTACATAGAGCAGGATGAGCTTTGCGCTGTAGTTCTTTGCCAGCGTGACGGCGTGGTCCATGGCGGCGCGGGCGCCGTTGGAAAAGTCCGTAGGGAACAAAATGATCCTGATCTGCATTCGGGCCTCCTTGGGGCATGGAGTATTGTATAATCGTCTCAAAATAGAAATTACATTAAGAATTTGTCAATCCCGAGGGTTTAATCGGGAATCTGGTTTTAAAACCATATCCCCCGATAGAAGCATTCGGGGATGACGACCGGTGGTATGTGCAGACAATTATAAGACTTTTTATAAGTTTAGCTCCGACCCGGCTTCCTGTCAATCGAAAGGGCTGATGCCCGCCCTGAAAACGGCGCGGAGGCGGCAAAAACAGGACGGACCAGAGGCGCGGGATGGTATGAATATTCGCTTGACTGCGCCCGTACACTTACTTACAATAAGAAGAACGAAGAGGACTTTTCTCTCATGCGAGAACCGGCCGCTTCCGGGGAGCTCACACGGGATTCTTATGGAAAAGATGCCGCTTGACAAATTCCGCCTGCGGTTTCCAGACAAGGTTGAAGCCGATTTTCAGGAGGATTATTTTCAGAAGTCGCTCTTCCCGCTCAGGCTCGGCATCGCCCTGGGCGCGGCGCTCTACGCGGTTTTCGGCATCCTCGACGCGTACGTCACGCCCGAGGTTGCGCACCAGACGTGGTTCGTCCGATATCTGGTCGTTCTGCCGGCCTGCGCCGCGGTTCTTCTGTTTTCCCGGTCGCCGCACTTCAAGAAATACATGCAGGCCGCGCTGTTATCTCTCGTCCTGGTCGGGGGGGGCGGTATCGTCGCCATGCTGGTGATCGTGCGCTCGCCGGTGAATTATTTTCATTTTGCCGGGCTGCTCCTCGTCATCATGTATTCGTATACGTTCAGCAAGCTGCGGTTTCTCTATACCTGCCTTGCCTCCTGGAGCCTCGTCGGCATGTATGAAATCGCCGCCCTGGGAATCATCCACACGCCGCTCCCGGTCTTTCTGAACGACAATTTCTTTTACGTCGCCGCGAACCTGATCGGCATGTTCTCCAGCTATCACCGGGAATGGTACATGCGGCGGGATTTTTTCCAGAACCAGCTTATTCAGGAGAGTGAGAATCAAAAAAATATCGCTGAAAAAGAGACGCTGCACGAGGTGGCGGAAAAGGCCATACTCTCCTTCCGGGAAAGCGAGGAGAAGTTTCTCGCCCTGGCGGACACCGCCGCCATCGCCATCTTCATCCATCAGGGGGGAAATTTTCTTTACGCGAACCGCATGGCTGAAATCATCGGCGGATATACCGTTGATGAATATCTCCAGATGAACTTCCTGGATCTCATCCATCCCGAGTACCGGGAGATGATACAAGAACGGGCGCGCGAACGCCTCGCCGGCGGCAGGGTGCCGTCTCAATACGAATTCAAGATCATGAGGAAGGACGGTCAGGAGCGGTGGGTCCTCATGACAGCCGGGCTCATGGAGAACGAGGACAAGCCCGCTATTATCAGCACGCTCATCGATATCACGCTGCGCAAGCAGGCCGAGCAGGAGCGCGAACGATTTTATCAAGAGCTGCAGAAGACCGCCCGATCGCTCCGGGAGAGCGAGGCAAAGTTCCGATCCCTTGCGGAGACCGCTCCGGCCGCCATATTTATCCACGACGGGGGAAAATTCCTGTATGCAAACGCGGCATGCCTGGTCATGACCGGTTATACGCGCGAGGCACTCCTCACCATGCATTTCTGGGATGTCATCTATTCCGACGACCGGGAGATGGTCAGACAGCGGGGGCGCGCGCGCGTGAACGGGGAATCTGCGCCCGAGCGGTATGAATTCAGGGTTATTGCCAAGAGCGGCGAGGTGCGCTGGCTGGACATGACAGCGGTGGTGATCGAGTATGAAGGAAAGCAGGCGGTGCTCGGGAACGCCTTCGACATCACGGACCGGAAGAAGGCGGCGGAAGAGCGGGAGCGGCTAAACCGGCAGTTGCAGCAGGCGCTGCAGTCTCTCCGGGAGAGCGAGTCGAAATTCCGCACGCTGGCCGAGACCACGACCGCCGCGATCTTCATTCATCAGGGGGGGAAGATCCTCTATGCGAATCCTGCCGGAGGGACGGTCGCTGGTTATACGAACGAGGAGTTCCTGTCCATGGACTTCTGGACGATCGTGCACCCGGCTTTTCAGCGGCTGGTTCTGGAGCGCGCCCGGGCGAGGCTCCACGGCGACTCCACCCCGCCGGCATACGAGTTCAAGATCATCACGAAAACGGGAGATGAGCGCTGGGTGCTCATGACCGCCGGCGTAATTGCATACGAGGGGAAGCCGGCCGTCATCGGCACCCTGTTCGACATTACAGACCGAAAAGAGGCGGAAGAGGAAAGGGTCAAGCTCTGTGAGCAGCGCATTGTGGAAGAGAAGCGGCACCTCATGGAAAAAGAGAAGCTCCTCATGGACCTTCATGAC
>DASWAB010000124.1:0-2552 GCA_036391375.1 Nitrospirota bacterium | reverse complement strand
GGTCCATCCGCCGAAACAAGATTGAAAAGCATCCCGAGTTCAGGAAGAAATCCGACTTGCCCTCCATTGTAATATATTTTTTGAAAATAGTCTACTTTCTCCCTTATTTTTTTTCTTCCGAGTTCCCTTCTGGCGGGCCTTTCTTCTCTCCCGGGATCCGGTAGTCCTCAGATGCCCATTTGCCCAGATCGATCAAACGGCAGCGTTCGGAACAGAAGGGACGGAATGGATTATCGTCCCACGCAGTCTCCTTCTTACAGATCGGGCAAAGTATTTTTTGTTTGTCGCTCTTCATATCGCAAGGTGATACGGCCCGAATTTTATTTCAAGACATATGTTATCGACTGCTCACCCCACCCCTCGACATACGGAAACAGGGATGAAGCCCGGTATATCGTCCGGACCGCGGCCTCGTCAAGAATATCGTACCCCGAACTTTTCACGATCTCAACCGCCTCCACGGCGCCCGACGACTTGAGCTTGAACCGTACATGCACCACGCCCTGGATACCGCGCTCGCGCGCCATCCGAGGATAGCTTTTTACCCTCTCGATTGCCGATTCTATAGCAGCCCATTGGTTAGGTGCGACAAATCCAGCCCCCCCGCCGCCTCCGTTTTGGCCTGTTTCTGAGAAAACCGCCGTCTGATCGCCTTTGCCGGCGCCGCCGGCGCCTGCTGGAGAAGCATTCCCATCCGCAGACATCATCGATTCAGCTTTCATGTCCGTGGAAACCTCACCAGTTTCCTGCGTCATCATCTCCCGTTGTTGCTCAGCAGGGAATTTGTCATCCTCCGGACCGGCTTCACGCATTCTCCCGTTTTGCTTTCCGGCGACACCGCCACCGGAAAATGGTCCTGAGTCAGATGAAACAAGAGACACGGGCATGACATGCTCCGAGGGCAGAAACAGGCCGCCCGCGCGCCAGGCAAACGCAATCGCCGCGCCGAATATCAGCGCATGTACCGCGATGGAGATATATAAGGAACGCCGAAAAGTCATGTAAGTAAAATCGGGAATCAGGAGAAAATTTTCTCCTGACTCCCGCCACTTGACCTTGTTGATGCTGTCAGAACTGCGCCGTGACACCGCCATAGAGCTGCTGGGGCGGCATGGGGTATCCCTTCACGACTTCGTACTTGCGGTTGAACATGTTCTTCATACCCAAGAAAACGTCCGCTTTGAAGCTCTTTTGGTCGATTATTCTGTCGGTTATCTTCCCATCAACCGTGTAATAATCCCATTTCTCCTGGCCGGGTCTCACATAGTTTTTCACCCGCTGGCCGCTGAGCGAAAGCGACGTGTTCGAATCGAGCGCAGCTAAAAGCGTTCCACCGAACTTCATGGCCGGGATGTTGGTGTCGGAGGAGAACAGTCTCTCTCCCGTCGCATCATTTACGGGGAACAGACGCGTGTAGTTGAGCGTTCCGGACAGTATTGTAGAAGCCGTGAAACGCAATTCCGTTTCAGTCCCTGTTATCACCGCCCTGCCGATATTGAATGGCTCATAGGCAAAGGGATAAAAAGGGCTAAGGGGATCAGGCATCCACACGATAAGGTCGCGGACCTTTCGTTTAAAGGCCGTGAATTTTAACGCATTGCCCTTGCCGAGCGGCTGTTCGATCCCTCCTTCATATTCGGAGGCGCGTTCTGGCTTCAGGTGCGGATTGCCATGATCTCCATACGAATCGACAAAAAACAGATCATTAAACGTCGGCGCCCGGAAGCTCTCTCCGTAAGAAGCGCGAAGGATCGTGCCGCTGCCGCCGAACAGATATCGTCCACTCGCTTTGGGACTTGATTTGCCGCCGTAGATGGAGTGACGGTCATTCCGTTCGCCAAGGACAAGGATGAACGAGTCTCCAAGGCTGAGTTCATCCTGAATATACGCAGCCGAAACCGTTGCCGAGTGCGTGCCGGCATCGCTGCCCGCCAGCCGGTCGTCCCGCCCCTCCGCGCCGATGGTGATTGCATTCCAGCTCCCCATAAGCCAGTTTCCCTGCACTTCCGCTCCCGCAGTTTTGACTCTGGACCGGGAGTTTACCGCCGCGTCAGGGTCCTGATACCCGAGAAACTCCTCGCTCTCGTAAACCCTCGCGCTGAAATCGAATGACTGGGAAAGACGGTCCTTATACCGAAGTCCGGTTATCGACAGCCGGTCTTGCTGCCGTGCATGTGCTGTTGGAAACTGCACGCTTCCGGGCACGCCGATGTCCTTGGTTGTATAATCGGAGACCGCCTCAATCGACGAGGCCGCATTAAAATCATAGCCCACCTTGATCCCGGCCGTAACCTGATCAGTGTCGCTGTTGGTCCGGTACCCGTGAGACCTGTCCTTTCCGAGCGACAGCGAATAGTAGGCATTATTTTCCCGGCCGGTATTATACAGCGACGTGGAAGTGTATCCCTGCCCGCCCATCGCCCCGCTGAGCGTGGTCTTGGCTTCCGCCGGTTTCTTCGTGATGATATTAACCACGCCGCCCACCGCATCGGCGCCGTAGAGCGCCGACGACGGCCCCCGAACGATCTCGATCCGCTCGATCGCATCCACCG
>DASWAB010000123.1:0-14988 GCA_036391375.1 Nitrospirota bacterium | reverse complement strand
GATCTCTTTCCGAAGGTCGATTTTCCGGTCGTGAACATCACGACCAAACTCACGGGCGCCTCGCCGGAGATCATGGAAGTGGACGTTACGGACACGATCGAGGAGGCCGTGAACACGATCAGCGGCGTCAAGTCCATCACGTCCCGGAGCATGGAGGAGTACTCCATCGTCACGGTGGAGTTCTATCTCGAGCGAAACATCGAACAGGCCGCCCAGGACGTGCGCGACAAGGTCGCCGCGGTCCGGAACCAGCTCCCGCGTGACGCGGAGCCGCCGGTGATCGAGAAGATCAGCCCCGAAGACCAGCCCATCGTGTGGGTCGCGGTATGGGGCGACCGGACCATCAGGGACCTGACGCACTACGCCGACAAGGTCCTGAAGCGCGACATTGAGAAGATCCCCGGCGTCGGTTCCGTGACCATGAGCGGTGGTCGGACCCGTCAGGTCCGCATCTGGCTGGACCGGAAGAAGATGGAGGCCGCGGCGCTTACGGCCGATGACGTAAAAAGGGCTCTCGGGGCCGAACACAAGGAGGTGCCGGGCGGCCGGATCGAGAGCGCGAGAACGGAGTACGTCGTCAAGACCAAGGGCGAGTACGAGACCCCCGAGGCGTTCAACGGTCTGGTCATCGCCTACCGCCACGGCAGGCTGATCAAGCTCAGGGACATCGGTTCGGCCGAGGACGGCCTCGAGGACGAACGGTCCATCACGCGGTTCGACGGCAAGACCGCTGTGGGCCTCTCGGTAAAGCGTCAGTCGGGAGAGAACACCGTCGCCGTGGCGGAGCGGGTCAAGTCCGCGATCGCCGCGATGAAGCCCCCGCAGGGGATGAAGCTCGACATTACCTTCGACCAGTCGAAATACATCCGCCGTTCCATCGAGGACGTGCAGGTTTCGCTCTGGCTCGGCGCGGCGCTCGCCGTTTTGATCATCTTCGCCTTCCTCAGGAGCGTCCGGAGCACGCTGATCAGCGCCGTGGCCCTCCCGACCTCGGTCATCGCCACCTTCGCCTTCATTCAGGCGTTGGGGTTCACCCTGAACATGATGACCATGCTGGGGCTCTCGCTTTCCATCGGCATCCTGATTGACGACGCCATCGTGGTGCTCGAAAATATTTATCGCAGAATGGAGGAGGGCGAGCCGCCGATGCAGGCGGCCCGCGAAGGCGCCTCGGAGATCGGGCTCGCGGTGATGGCAACGACCTTCTCCATCGTGGCCGTATTCGTGCCCGTGGCCTTCATGAAAGGGATCATCGGCAAGTTCTTCTACGAGTTCGGCATCACCGTGACCGTGGCGGTGCTGATATCCCTCTTTGTGTCCTTGACGCTTACCCCCATGCTGACGTCGCGGTTTCTGAGCTATCAGAAGAAGCATGGGAAGCTCTACCTGCTCCTGGAAAAAGGCTTCGACAAGCTTTACGAGGTCTATCGCCCGCTTCTCGCCTTGGCGCTCAGACACCGCTGGACGGTCATTGCCGTTGCCGTGGCAAGCGTCGCCGCCGGGCTGATGCTCTTCGGAGTACTGGGCAAGGAGTTCATCCCCGCGGCTGACCAGGGACGGTACCTGGTCCGGCTCGAGACGCCGATCGATTACTCGCTGCCCCGCGCCGATGCCTTGATGAGAAACGTGGACGAGCAGCTCCGGAAACGTCCGGAAGTGGCCGGCACCTTCTATGTCACCGGATCGGATCTCGGCCAGGACATCAACAAGAGCAGGATTTTCGTCAATCTGAAGGAGCGGAAGGCCCGGAACATCAACCAACTCGATTCCATGAAGCAGGTGCGCGGCGACATGACGGGCGTTTCCGGAGTAAAATCGTCCGTCGAGGAAATCGCCATGGTCGGCGGAGGCATGCGGTCCGTCCCGATCCAGGTCATGATCCAGGGAAGAGACCTCGAAGACCTGAACAAACGGACGCTCGGGATCAAGGACGAGTTCGCGAAACTGCCGGGCATCGTTGACGCCGATACGTCCATCGAGACCGGGAAGCCGGAGGTGAAGCTCAGGATCGACCGCGAAGGGGCCGCGAATTACGGCGTAAGCGCGGCCGCCATCGGCGGCACGGTCAATACGATGATCGGCGGCGAAATCATCGGCAAGTACAAGGATGAAAAGGAAGGGGAGCGGTACGACATCGTCGCGCGGCTCGTCCGGCCGGAACGGGAGCGGCCCGATGACGTAGACGTTCTCCGGGTCCGGTCTTCCACCGGCGAGCTGGTGAGGCTCCGGGACGTGACGACGCAGAAGGTCGGGACCGGCCCCACGCTCATCATGCATATGAACAGACAGCGGGCCGCGACGATTTTCTCGAACATCGACAAGACCAAGCCCATGGCACAGGCCGTCAACGATCTCGAAGGGATCATCAAGAGGAACCTGGCGCCGGAAATGTCTTTTCGCCACGTGGGCATGGCCGACGCCATGCTCGACGCGTTCAAGAACATCGCCTTCGCCCTCGTCATCGCCGTCATCATGGTGTACATGATCCTGGCGTCGCAGTTCGAGAGCTTCGTGCACCCCTTTACGATCATGTTCTCCCTGCCGGTGAGCCTGATCGGCGCAGCGGGGCTCCTCCTGATCACCGGAGAGCGGATCAACATCTTCAGCCTCATCGGCGTCATCATGCTGATGGGCCTCGTGACCAAGAACGCCATTCTGCTGGTGGACTATACGATAACGCTGCGGCACCAGGGCATGAGCAGGGAAGAGGCCCTGCTGAAGGCGGGTCCGGTGAGACTTCGTCCCATCATCATGACCACTGCCGCCATGGTCTTCGGAATGCTCCCTACGGCGCTCAAGATCGGAGAAGGCGCCGAACAGCGCGCTCCCATGGCCATCGCGGTCATAGGAGGTCTCATCACGTCTACCTTGCTTACGCTTGTCGTGGTGCCGGTCGTGTATACGCTTATCGACGATCTGGAAAACGTTTTCAAGAAAAAGAGGGGAAAGGATTAGCCACGAATGATTCGAATGAACACGAATGAGAATTTGAAAATTTCATAACAGGCTTTCTTCGTGAACATTCGTGTAATTCGCGGCGGAAGCATTTTATCCATGCTCAAACTCGGCCATATCGTCTATTCCAACTGTTTCCCGGTCCATGCAGGGATCATGACGGGAAAGATCCCGTTTCCATTCGAGATCGTGGAAGGGATCCCCACGGGCCTGAACCGCCTTCTGTTCGAGGGGAAGGTGGATGTTTCCCCTTCATCTTCCATCGAATACGCAAAGAATCCCGGCAGGTATCTGATCTTCCCCGGAGTGTCGATTGCCTCGAAGACCCGGGTCATGAGCATCCTCCTTGAAAGCAAGGTGCCGATCGAGGAGCTGAACAACAGGGTGGTGGCCCTCACGACCTCCTCCGCAACCTCGGTCGTGCTGCTCCGCATTCTTCTGAAACTGCGGTATGCCTCGAATCCGAGATACACGCAATATGAGCAGGGCGTTGAAGACCCGTCGGCGCGGGCGGACGCGATGCTAACGATCGGGGACCTGGCGATCCGGCGGGCTGCGTTTTCAACATACGCGCACCGGTACGACCTCGGCGAGCTTTGGCATGAGTTTACCGGTCTGCCGTTTGTTTTTGCGTTCTGGCATGTGAATGAACGAAAAAATACGCACAGGGAACTCGGACTGATGTATGATATTCTTATGGAGTCCAAGTCATACGGGCTGGCTCATCTCAAGCAACTCGCCGATGAAGCTTCCGGGAAATTCAATATCCCGGCGACGGTGCTTTTGAACTACTGGAATTTGCTCAGCTACAGTTTCGGCGAAGAGGAGCAAAAGGGCCTGCTGGCCTATTATCGCTATGCCGCGGAACTCGGCTCAATCGAGGGAGTGCCGGAGCTGCGGTTCTGGCCAGGGGTCTGATGACGGGAGCGCGCGACCGTGTCGGTTTTTCCTCCGGTGAATGAAAATAACGCCCACGATCACGAGCATGGGCATACGCACGATGCGCACGGCCTGAGCCGGACGCCCGGGGAAGGGAACCGCGGCCTCCTGATCGCTTTGGCGATTACCGTCCTCATGATGGTCGTCGAGGCCGTCGGGGGGCTGCTGTCGAACAGTCTCGCCTTGCTGTCCGACGCTGGCCACATGCTGACCGATAATCTTGCCCTTCTGCTGTCCTTTTTTGCCATGAAATTCGCCTCCCTGCCGGCGACCGATCGGAAAACCTTCGGTTTCTTCCGGCTTGAGATTCTGGCGGCCCTGCTGAACGGAATCGTCCTCGTGCTTCTCTCGCTCTATATCATGTACCAGGCGTATCTGCGGATGCTTCACCCGCAGCCGGTCCATGGCTCGCTGATGCTGATCATCGCCGTTGTCGGCCTGGCTGCAAATGTAGTCGGAGCGCTCTTTCTTTTCAAGCACAGCCATACGAACCTGAATATCCGGGGGGCCTATCTGCACATCGTCGGCGACGCTCTTTCTTCGATCGGCGTCGTGATCGGCGGCATCGTCATCCTTTATACGGGCTGGTACCTGATCGACCCGATCCTCAGCATCGTTATCTCGCTGGTCATCATCTACGGCTCCTGGTCGCTGGTCAGGGAATCGGTGAATATCCTGCTGGAATCCGTGCCGGCGCACATCAATATCGATACCATTGCCGGGGAGATCGCACGAATCAACGGCGTTCGCGAAGCCTACCATATCCATGTGTGGACCATTACCTCCGGGGTCTACGCCATGAGCGCACATGTTCTGATCGACGACCGGCTCGTGAGCGGCAGCAGGGAGATCATTGATGAAATCAGAAGCCTGCTGTTAAAAAAATTCAACGTGCTGCACAGCACGATCCAGCTTGAGTGCGACCGATGCGATACAACCGGCTTTTGCAGCCTTCCCCTTGCCGGCAGGGACAAGCGTTAGCATTGCCGGTATCCGCATATTTCTTGACATCATCCTCATCGTCCGGTAAACTTAGGACAGACATTGATCGCTATCCCAAAAATGCAGTCGGCTGATTCCGGCAGGGTGTTTGTTACGGGCGGCACCGGTTTCGTGGGGAGCCATCTGGTGGAGTTCCTCCTCAAAAAAGGATTCTCCGTCACCTGTTTGGTGCGCAACCCTGAACGACTTCGATGGCTCGCCGGGTTGAACGTCCGCTTGATGACCGGCGATTGCTCGGCGCCGGAGTCGCTCGCGCCGGCCGTTCGGAATCATTCAATTGTCTTTCACGCCGCAGGACTCACCAAAGCGATACAGGCTCGGGATTATTACGAGACGAACTATGCAGGCACAAAAAACCTGCTCGCAGCGTGTTCGCAAAATAATCCCGGTCTTCAAAAGTTCATCCTGGTGTCCAGTCTTGCGGCGGCGGGCCCGAGTCCGGACGGCAGGCCTGTCACGGACAAGGATCCGGCCCGGCCTGTTTCGGATTACGGCAGGAGCAAGCTTTGTGCCGAAGAAGAAACGCTCCGGTGGAAGGACCGTTTTCCCGTGGTGATCCTTCGCCCCTCTGCCGTGTACGGCCCCCGGGACACGGATATGTACGAGCTGTTTCGCTGGGCGGTAAAAGGGTTGACGATGGAGATCTCCGGCGGGGAGCGTTTTATCAATCCCTGCTATGTCGAAGACCTGGCTGAAGCGCTCTTTCTGGCCGCTGAAAGAGAGGTCCCGAGCGGCAGCATCTTTTTCATTGCCGAGAGCAAAGCTTATTCGTGGTCTGAGTTCAGGCGCGCCCTCCTCGCGACCGGAGGCGTGCATGCGAGAAATATCACGGTCCCGTACTGGGCGGCGTATCTGATCGGCCTGGCGAACGAGACGGGCGGCCTTCTGAGAGGGAAGGCGTTGATCACGAACCGGCAGAAGGTGCGCGAAGCTGCCCAGAAGTACTGGATATGCGATACCCAAAAGAGTGAACACGCTCTCGGTTTTACGCCGAAATTTACCTTGGAAAGAGGATTGGAGGCTACATGGAAATGGTACCGGGAAAAGGGATGGCTGTAATGCCGGAGAACACGGAAAAATCATCAGGGGAAATAAAACCGCCGGACCTTTTCGAAAAATGCAGAAAGTATACCGCGGCAAAAGAGGTGATGGCGGCCGGGTTCTATCCCTATTTCCACGTCGTGGAGTCGGAACAGAATCCTGAGGTGATCGTCCAGGGCAGGAAGATGATCATGCTCGGATCGAACAACTACCTCGGGCTGACCAGCCATCCAAAGGTGAAAGAGGCGGCAGTCGAAGCGATAAAAAAATACGGGAGCGGCTGCGCGGGGTCCCGTTTCCTGAACGGCACCCTCGACATCCATGTAAGGCTTGAAGAAAAACTCGCGACGTTTTTTCGCAAGGGCGGCGCGCTGACATTTTCCACGGGGTATCAGACCAACCTCGGTATCATCTCCTCGATCGCGGGCAAGGACGATGTGGTCGTGATCGACAAACTCGACCATGCCAGCATCATCGACGCGTGCAGGCTTTCGTTCGCCGAGGTGAAAAAGTTCAAGCATAACGACATGAACAGCCTCGAATTCGTTTTGAAAGAGTGCGGAAACCGGGGCAAGCTCGTGGTCGTGGACGGCGTCTACAGCATGGAGGGAGACATTGCTCCGCTTCCGGACATCGTGCCGCTCTGCAAAAAATACGGCGCCCGCCTCATGGTGGACGACGCCCACGGCATCGGCGTTCTGGGCGAGACCGGCCGCGGCACGGCGGAGCATTTCGGACTGGAGAACGATGTGGACATAATCATGGGCACTTACAGCAAATCCATGGCGTCCATCGGGGGGTTCGTCGCGGCCGACGAAGACGTGATCCACTACATGAAACACACCTCGCGGCCGCTCATTTTTTCCGCGAGTCCGCCGCCCGCCTCCGTCGCGTCGGTCATCGCCGCCCTTGACATCATCGATCAGGAGCCGGAGCGGAGGGAGCGCCTCTGGCACAACACGCACAAGATGATGAGGGCGTTTAAGCAGATGGGCTACGACACCGGCGTCGCCGAGACGCCGATCATCCCGCTCCTCATGGGGGAGATGGAGCGCGCCTTTATGATGTGGAAGACCCTGAACGAAGAGGGGGTGTTCGTGAACCCCGTGGTCCCGCCGGCAACGACCCCGGGCCGCTGTCTGATCCGCACCAGCTACATGGCGACGCACACCGACGAAATGCTCGACCGGGTGCTTGTTGTGCTGGAAAAAGCGGGGAAGAAGCTCGGAATATTATAAACAGAGCTGGTCCCGGTAACAATCCCGGTTCTTTAATACATTTCTAATGATCAACGTTGCACCATTTCGGCGCTTGACGCCTGGAAGCGGTTTTTTCACATCGACGGAGTAACATGCGGATCGAGCGCGTATCGGACGGGCGGGGTTTGGACCAGTTTATCAGTTTTCCCTGGAAAGTATACGGGGGGAACGCTCATTGGGTCCCGCCGCTTAAGGGCGAAGTAAAATTCGTCCTGGGGCACAAGAACCCCTTTTTCCATCACGCCGAAGCCGCCTATTTCCTTGCCCGCGAAAACGGGGACGTCGTCGGCAGGATAGCGGCGATCATCGACCGCAACCACATCAATATCCATAACGAGCAGGCGGGTTTTTTCGGGTTTTTCGAGTCAATCAACGATCCCGCGGTCGCGGCAGGACTTCTTGCAGCGGCGGGGCGATGGCTCAAGGACCGCGGCATCGAGATTATGCGCGGGCCCATGAACCCCTCGACCAACGACGAATGCGGTTTCCTGCTCGAAGGCTTTGACTCGCCGCCCATGATCATGATGACGTACAACCCTCCCTACTATCACGACCTGATGGAGCAATGCGGGCTTTCCCGGGCCAAAGACCTCTACGCGTACCTTGTGATCGTAAGCGAAGTGGCCGCGGCGGAGCGGTTGGAGCGGCTGTCCCATGGGGTCCGCAAAAAAATCCCCGGGCTGTCGGTGCGCCACGCCGACATGAAGCAGTTCGACCGCGAACTGGAAATAGTAAAAGACATCTATAACTCGGCATGGAGCAAAAACTGGGGGTTCGTCCCGATGACCGACGAGGAGATCAATTCGACGGCGAAGCGGCTGAAGCCGCTCATCGTGCCCGAGCTCCTCATCTTTGCCGAGGTGGACGGCAGACCGGCGGCGTTCTTCATGGTAGTCCCCGACTATAATCAGGTCCTCCGGAAACTCAACGGCAGGCTGCTTCCGTTCGGGATATTCAAGTTTCTCTGGCACGCGCGGAACATCACCGATATCCGCGGCATCACCCTCGGGGTGAAGGAGGAGTACCGGAGGAAAGGCATCGAAGGATTGCTCTACCTCGAGTCCTTCCGGGCGGCACGGAGGAGGGGCTATCAGCGCGCGGAGATGTCGTGGATCCTGGAGGACAATGTCCTTGTCCAGAAGGGGTGCGAGCTCATGGGCGGAAAGCTCTACAAGAAATACCGGCTCTATGAAAAGAAAATATGATCAGCGCGCGGCGAAAAGGATATAAGCATAGCGCTCACGTCCCTTTCCCGGCTCCCTGCGGTGCGCCCTCCGCTGTAACGAACGCATGAAGCACCTCGGCCGAAAAATTTACCATCTCCTGGGCGGCGTGGGGCTGCTCTCGCTGTATTACCTTTTAGGAAGGGACAGGGCGCTGTTGTTCTACGGCGTTCTGTTTCTGTCAGTTCTGAGTATCGATCTGTCGCGGCTCCTGTTCCCTGCGCTCAACCGGTTTGTTTTTGACCGTTTCGGCAGCTTCATCCGCGAGAGCGAAAAGAACAAACTTACCGGCACGCCTGGCTATGTTCTCGGCATCGGCCTCTCGCTGTACCTGTACCCGCCCGAGGTCGCGACCGCGGCGATCTGCTTTCTTGCCTTCGGAGACGTGTCCGCCACCCTCATCGGAGAACAATATGGAAGAACAAAGATAGGGGACAAAAGCCTCGAGGGGACTGTCGCATTTGTCGCGGCCGCAGGGCTGTCCGGCTTTCTGCTGTCGCTCCTGGGCGTTGCCCTCGCCCCCTGGCTGCTGGCCATCGGCGTTCTGACGGCGGCGGGCGTCGAGCTTTTGGCGCTGCCGGTGAATGACAACCTCCTCATTCCGCTCGTGTCCGGCGGCGTGATGACCTTAGCCCAGCGGCTTGCGGGGTGACAGGAGCCGCTCCACATGAGGTGAAATAAGGATGGTCAGCGCGGCGAGCATTGCGCCGGCAAGGACGTCGATGACATAGTGATACCGGAGATAGACCGTTGAGAGGATCAACGACGAAACGATTGGTATAAGTATACGAAAAAGCGCCTTCTCGCGGCATTTTCCGGCGTAGAAGAGCGTAACGAGGGCCACGGCGGTGTGGCCGCTCGGAAATGCATCGGTCTTGTTGTGCTCCAGTCCGTTCAAAGCGCCCTGGACGGCCTGGGTCACGGGCCCGGCCTGAAGACCCGCGGTCTGCAGGTGCGCGAGGGTAAAACGCGGCCCGACGGCGGGGACCAGCAGGTAACCGACATAGGACAGGTAGAAACAGAGCACAATGCCGAAGAGGCTTTCCTCCAGCTCGCGCTCCCTGCCTTTGACAACGAGCAGGGCGCCGAGCGAGAGTGGAATGAAGTAGTAACTGATGTACGCAAGCTGCAGCGCCGCCGTCAGGGCGGGGTGAATCGTCTTTTCAAGCCAAAGCGTCGGATGGACGCCGAAGAGGGCGAAATCGATCCGGATCAGGACATCATCGAAGGTGCGGGGCCATACTGCGGGAATGAGGTCGCCGAGGCTGTTAAAGATAACGAGAATGATGACGACGTACGCGGCCGGACGAAGTGAGGACAAACGGCCGCTCCGGCCATGTCGTTTTTCCAATACAGCCAGTGATGCGACAGCGAGGGCGAGCAGCCCATAGGTCCCGAGAAGCCTGCCCCAGGCAGGGAGAGGGAGAAAGAAAACCGTAAGGACGCTGAGCAGCGCGATGAAACACAGGGAAAGCAGGTCGGCAGGTCTGAACGTGATCCGCATAAAAACTTATACAATACCATGCGCGAAAATGCAAGCACAACATGGCGTGCTCGTATCCTTTCCGGCGCGGGCCATGCGCATCTTGTCCGCCGCGCTCATCTGTTCCCTTTCTTTTTTTTCGCCTGCCCCCGCGGAGACAAAGCTGACCCTCCATGACTGCATCGAGAAGGCGCTTAAAAACCAGCCTTCGCTCAGGGCCGCGCAGGAAGGCGTGACAGCCGGGCAGAGCCGCGAAACTCAGGCGACGTCTCCCTACCTGCCGCGGGTCACGGCGAGCACCGGCTACCAGGAAAGCCATCAGCTCGGCGGCGCGCTGGGAGACACCGTTACAAAAAGCTACGCCACGACGCTGTCGGTCAATCAGACGCTTTACGATTTCGGACGGACCGGCAATGCGCTCGACGCGGCGCGCTTCGGCACTCATTCCGCGGAGTTCGATGCGGACCGCGCGGTGCAGGAAGCGGTCCTGAATGTGAAGCAGGCATACTTTGCCCTGCTTCAGGGCAAACGGCTCGTGACGGTTTCACAAAAGACCCTGGAGCAGGCGGTGAGCCACCTGAACCAGGCGGAAGCGTTTTTTCACGCCGGTTCACGGCCGCGGTTCGACGTTACGCGGGCGGAGGTGGAGGTGAACAGCGCGAAACTCGGCCTGATCAACTCGAAGAACAGCGTGCGGATACGCACCATTGCGCTGTATAATGCCATGGGCGTCGAACCGGGAGGAGAGCTTGATATCGACGATGTCCTCTCCGCCCCCGCGGCGGTCCCGCCTTTTGAACAGGCAAAGGACGAGGCGCTCAAGGGCCGGCCGGAAATGCGGAAGGCGGGGTCCGATATCGAGGCGGCCCGCGCGCGGGTGAAGGCGGAGGAATCGAATTATCTCCCCACGCTTTCCGCCACCGGCGCTTACAACTGGGCGCATGGGACCTCGAGGATGGGGATGTTTCAAGGCGAAATCCAGGACAGTTGGAACGCCGGCGTGACGCTGTCCCTGCCGCTTTTTGAAGGAGGCATCACCCGGGGGAGGGTGGCCGAGGCCCGGGCAAACCTGCGCGCGCTCGAAGCGCAGCGCGACGCCCTGAGGCAGTCCATCCTGATCGAGGTGAACCAGTCCTCCGCGGACTTGGAGAGCGCGCAGGCGCGCACAGGCGTGATGGAAAGCTCTCTTGCCAAGGCCAGAGAGAACCTCACGATCGCGGAGGGAAGATACGAAGCCGGGGTCGGGCCTTCCATCGAGGTGACGGACGCGCAGGTGGCGGCGCTCAACGCCGAGACGGACTACGTGCAGGCCCTGTATGATTACCAACTCGCCGCGGCGAGACTTATGAAGGCCATGGGACGGCTGGAGCGATGAGCATGAAAGAGCAGTGATGGCGAAGGAGGCCTGGAGAGATGCCGACGAAGGAAGTCGTATTTACCGTGAAACTGCCGCTCAAAAGCGTGTGGTCCTTCATGACGGACCGCCGGGAAGTGGGCTGCCTTTTCCCGGGGTGCAAAGGCGTCAAAATCCTGAACGATCTCGATTCCATCTGGACGATCAGGTTTTCTCTCGGTCCCCTCACCCGCACGATCGATATGGAGGCCCATACCACGGAGTTGGTCGAGCAGGAGCGAATGGCATGGACCGCGAAACACGAGCATCTCATGACCTCCGGAAGGGTCCTGTTCCGCAGGATTTCGGCGGACGAGACAGAAATCACCTATCACCTCGAAGGACACGTGACCGGCCATTTTGGTTTTCTGCAGGACATCGTGGTATCGGAAAAGCTTGGCGAAGTGGCTCGGACATTCATGAAGGCCATTAAAGAGCGGCTTGAGGGAACCGTCGGGAGCGAGGATTGAGGGAATGCCGATCATAAGGGGGCTGATAAGAAGCAAGTGGATGTGGGTCCTCGTGAGCGCAGGGATCCTTGCAACGGTCCTTATCGCGGCGGGGAAAAAACCCGTGCCGGTGCGGGTCGCCGCGCTCAAGCCCGGCGACCTCCGCGTTGTCGTAAACGCGACGACCACCTCCACGGTCAAGTCCGAGACCGAAGTAACGCTCTCCGCGCAGCGCACCGGGAGGGTGGTCAGGCTTCCGGTCCAGGAAGGCGACGTGGTCAGGGCAGGCGCGCTCATTGCCCGGCTTGACCTTTCCGAGGAATCCGTCCAGACCGGGAATGTGCTGGCGCAGAGCAAGGCGACCTACGAAGAGGCGGACAAAAACCTGAAGCGCTCTGAAGACCTGTTCAACAAAGGCATGATCGCCCAGCAGGATCTGGACGCGGTCCGGAGGGCCTATGACGTGGCAAAGTCTCAGTATGAAGCGTCCGTAGCCGACGCCGGGGTAAAGAGAGACTACTCCGTCATCCGTGCCCCGTTCAACGGCGTGGTGGCGAAGAAATTCACCGAGGTCGGGGAATTGCTCCTCCCAGGCAAGCAGATCGCCACAATCGTGGACCCGGACAAGATTTACGTCCTGGCGACAATCGACGAGGTTGACGTGGGCAGGCTGCGTCTTGGCCAGCCCGTGACGATCACGGTGGACGCCTTCCCCGGAGAAAAATTTTCGGGCGCGATACGGCGGATATCGCCGATCGTGAGCGGAGGGAAACTCGAAACGCGGACCGCGGACGTTTGGATCTATTTCACCGAGAAACAACGGAAAATTAAACCCGGCATGTCGGCGGACGTGGAAATCCTTGTCGCCACCCTGAAAAACGTTCTCTCCGTGCCGTCGCAGGCGGTCATCGAACGGGAAGGGAAAAAACAGGTCTTTGTCGCCGAAGGCGGCGGGATCAAACCGGGGGCCAGGGCAATTGCGAAACTCAAGCCGGTGGAGATCGGCGAGACCAACTGGAGCTTCACCCAGATAACAAAAGGGCTCACCCAGGATGAGTTTGTCATCACTACGCCGGAAGCAACAGGGCTCAAAGACGGGGCAAAGGTGAGGATAGAGGAGTAAATGATCTCCCTCTCCGACATAACCAAGACCTACCGCATGGGCGAAGTGGATATTACGGTGCTTTCCGGCGTCTCTCTTTCCGTTCAGCAGGGGGAACTCATCGCCATCATGGGACCTTCGGGTTCGGGAAAATCGACGCTCATGAACATCATCGGCTGCCTGGACCGTCCGACCTCCGGCATATACCGTTTCGAGAACCGGGAAATCAGCACGCTGACCGACGATGAACTCGCATCGGTCAGGAACAACAAGATCGGGTTTGTGTTCCAGACCTTTAATCTCCTGCCGCGTTTTTCCGCGATCAAAAACGTCGAAGTCCCGCTCATCTACAGCGGGGTTCCCGCACGCCAGCGCCGTGAACGCGCGGTCCCGCTCCTCAACAAAGTCGGCCTCGCAGAGCGCATGGAACACAAGCCCACGGAGCTTTCCGGCGGACAGCAGCAGCGCGTGGCCATTGCCAGGGCGCTCGTCAACAATCCGCCGCTGCTCCTTGCGGACGAACCCACCGGCAACCTGGACAGCCGCTCCGGCGAGGAAATATTGAAAATCCTGACCGGGCTCAACCAGCAGGGGGTCACGATCATCATCGTCACCCACGACCAGGGCGTGGCGGCCCGGTGCAAGCGCGTTATCAATATCAAGGACGGACAGATCATCAGCGATCGGGCGGCCGCATGAATTTTTTCGAAACATTCCAGGTCTCGTTCGAGGCCATCCTGTCGAACAAGGTGCGTTCGGGGCTCACCATGCTCGGGGTGATCATCGGCGTGATGGCCGTGATCCTCCTCGTTTCCATCGGAGAAGGGGCACGGGTCTACATCACCAAGGAACTCACCGGGCTCGGCACGAACCTCCTCATCATCCAGCCGGGAAAGACCACCGCGAGCGGAGGGTTCCATCCGCCGTCGGCCGGCACGGTGCGCAAGCTCACGTACGACGATGCGCAGGCGCTGAAGAGACGCGCGTGGCTCCTGACCGACGCGGTGCCCATCGTGCTCGGCACAGGAAGGATCAAGTATACGAACCTGGGACGGGACGTGATGATCATCGGCGTGACGCCGGAATTTCAGCGGGTCAGAAACCTTTTCATCGATTCCGGCAGCTACGTGACCCAGGGGGACGTGGATTCCAAGTTCAAGGTCGTCGTTCTCGGGACGAAGGTGAAGGAGGAGCTCTTCGGAGACCAGAACCCGCTCGGCAAGGTCGTCATGCTTTCGGACGTTCGGTACCGTGTCGTGGGCGTGATGCGGAAGAAGGGGACCAGCCTCGGCATGGACGTTGACGACGTGGTATATGTCCCGGTCACGAGCGGCCAGGAACTCTTCGACACGGACGCGCTGTTCGAGATTATCGCCTCGACCCCGCATGCGGAGGACGTTGACAAGACCATCGCACAGATCAAGGACATCCTCATCAAGCGCCACGCGCACAGGGAGGATTTTACCATTCAGACCCAGGGGGCGATCCTCTCGACGATGAACACCATCCTGGGCGTCCTGACTGCGGTCCTCGGCGGCATCGCCGGCATCTCGCTTCTGGTGGGCGGCATCGGCATCATGAACATCATGCTCGTGTCGGTGCGCGAACGCACGCGGGAGATCGGCATCCGGAAGGCGCTCGGCGCCAGGAACCGGGACATCATGGCCCAGTTCATGATCGAGGCGATGACGCTCTCCGGCGCCGGCGGTATCATCGGCATCCTGATCGGCGTGGGCCTCGCGCTCGTCATCCCGCTGTTCGTCACGGTGCTGCCGACCAGCGTGTCCGTCTGGTCGATCCTGATGGCGTTTTTCTTCTCCGGAGCGGTAGGCGTTTTCTTCGGCGTGTATCCCGCGCGCAAGGCGGCGCTGCAGGACCCGATTCAGGCGCTACGGTATGAGTAAACGCCCTTCACATCAGAACTTGTCCGCTGCGGCTTCGAGCGTCGCGGCGGGGATCAGGTATTTCCCGTTCTCCATCCTGCCTTCGATCTTTATCGGATAACAGCTTCCCAAACCTTTTTCCAGTTTGGGGACCGGAAACTGCGTGCCGCAGTGGCGGCAGATGACGGTGCCGCCCTTATATTCGTATCCGCGTTTGTGAATATAGCAGCTTGCGCAGGCGTCAAGATAGGAACTTACC
>DASWAB010000122.1:0-4379 GCA_036391375.1 Nitrospirota bacterium | reverse complement strand
GAAAAGTTCGACCGCCGGGATGAGGACGCCGAGGCCGAAGAGCGCGAGCACGCCGTACAGCGCTTTTTTGATGAAATTTCTGCGGCCCTGCTCCATGGATTCTTATACTACGATGAGGGGAGGGTGTCAAGTGGAGCCCATCCGGCAGGAGCCGGGTCCCTCTATGCGGTCCTCGATCACTTAAAAGCCATGAGGGATTAAAGCCCTTAAAGGAATTGATACGTAAGTCTTGACGCTATAAAAGTCAAATAAGATATTGACAAACACTTTTTTTTACGGTATATTTTTTTAAAGTTAAAATTACCCTAACCAAAAACCCCAATTATTATCAAACCCAGCATACTGAAAAATTCAGGCTGACGAAAATCATACCGCTTTAGACTAGAGAGGCACGTTCATCAAAACCACCGTCTATTCAAGCACGCCAAGTCATTGCTGATACCCGGAACAACCCGGAACTATTCGAGGTAACGTCCTCGCCATAAATACGCATGTTTTGTATACCCGGATACTATTCACACAACTACAGAAGCAGAATACGTCATCAACCCGCCCCTTTCATTAAGGAAGAGACCCATCTGTCCCCAAAACCCCGGGCCAAGGAGTAAAACCATGAACTTAGTAGAACTCAAAGGAAAAAATATCGCCGAACTGACCACCATGGCTGATGAACTCAAGGTCGAGGGCGTGAGCGGCATGCGAAAACAGGAGCTCATTTTCGCCATCCTGCAGGCGCAGACCGAAAAGAACGGCATGATCTTCGGCGAAGGAGTCCTCGAAATCCTGCCGGACGGCTTCGGATTCCTGCGGGCTCCCGATTACAACTACCTCCCCGGCCCCGACGATATCTACGTTTCCCCTTCCCAGATTAGAAGGTTCAACATCCGCACCGGCGACACGGTCTCCGGCCAGATACGCCCGCCGAAGGAAGGTGAACGGTACTTTGCGCTCCTGAAAGTGGACGCGATCAACTACGAGGACCCGGAAATATCCCGGAGCAAGATCCTCTTCGACAACCTCACGCCGTACTATCCCGAAAAAAAGATCAAGCTCGAGCATTCTCCGACCGACTATACCACCCGCGCCATGGACCTCATCACCCCCATCGGCATGGGTCAGCGCGGCATGATCGTCGCTCCCCCCCGGACCGGCAAGACCATGCTGCTTCAGGCCATCGCCAAGGCCGTACTCAAGAACCACAAGGACATCAAGCTCATCGTGCTCCTGATCGACGAACGGCCCGAGGAAGTCACGGACTGGCAGCGCCAGGTCAAGGCCGAGATTATAAGCTCCACCTTTGACGAGCCCCCGCAGCGGCACGTGCAGGTGGCGGACATGGTGATCGAACGCGCCAAGCGGCTGGTCGAACACAAAAAAGACGTCGTGATTCTCCTGGACAGCATCACGCGTCTCGCGCGCGCGCACAATGCCATTATCCCGGCATCAGGCAAGGTGCTTTCAGGCGGCCTGGACGCGAACGCGCTCCAGCGGCCCAAGCGGTTCTTCGGAGCGGCCCGCAGCATCGAGGGCGGCGGAAGCCTCACCATCCTCGCAACCGCGCTCGTCGACACCGGCAGCCGCATGGATGACGTGATTTTCGAGGAATTCAAGGGTACCGGCAACATGGAGCTCCACCTCGACCGGAAACTTGTTGACAAGCGCGTGTTCCCGGCCATCGACATCAACGCGTCCGGCACCCGCAAGGAAGAGCTGCTCGTTGACAAGGACGACTTGAACCGCATGTGGGTGCTCCGCAAGGTGCTGAACCCGCTCTCCACCGTTGAGAGCATGGAGTTCCTGCTCGAAAAGCTCAAACAGGCCAAGAGCAACCGGGATTTCCTCGACTCCATGAACAAGTGATTTTTTCGTCCTTCGGGCGAAAAAATCGTCCTGTGCGCAGCGAAGGATCTTTCGCCGGTTGCCGGGCATTAAGCCGGTTCATTTTTTTCTTGTATTTTTATGCGGTTTAGGATATTATTGCTGCCTTGAGAAATTAAGGAAGTAACCAAGTTCCAATGCGTATTTGGAGGCAGTCATGAAACAGGGCATTCATCCCGACTACAAGGTAACGACGATCCACTGCGCCTGCGGGGAAGCGTTCCAGACCCGGTCAACCAAAGAAAACGTAAAGCTCGATATCTGCTCGGTCTGTCACCCCTTTTACACCGGCAAACAGAAGCTGATCGATACCGAAGGCCGCGTCGACAAGTTCCGGAAAAAATACAAAAAAGCGTAGGGAAAAAACAAGGGCTAAAGGGCAGCGGTCAAGCGGCAGGGACAGATCGCCCTTGCTGCGGGCCGCCTGCTGCGAGTCACTCTCTTTTCGGAGTTCCTCTCTTGTCAGATAAGCTGAACATAGGCGGACAGGCGGTGCTCGAGGGCGTAATGATGCGCTCTCCGCACGCCTTCACCGTGGCGGTGCGCAAGGGGGGCAAGCCGGAAGCGGAGATCGCGATCTTCCGGCAGGCTCTCAAGCCCCTCGGCGAACGGTTCCCGATTCTCAAAAAAAAAATCCTCCGGGGGTCCGCTGCGCTGTTCGAGGCCTTGTGGCTCGGCATCCGGGCGCTTAATTTTTCAGCGAATGAGGCGCTCGAAAACGAGGATGGGAAAAAAGAAGAGATCGGCCCCCTTGCCATGGCGGGGACATTGATCGTGGCCCTGGCCTTTGCGCTCGGCCTTTTCCTGGGGCTTCCCCTGCTCATCACCAACCTGCTCGGCATGAAATACGATGCGGTCATGAAAAGCAGCGTGTTGTTCAACCTGACCGACGGGGCGCTCCGCGTGGCGCTCTTCCTCGGATACATATCCGGCATTTCGTTCATGAAGGATATCCGGAGGGTCTTCGAGTACCACGGGGCGGAGCACAAGGCCATCGCGGCCCACGAAGCGGGCATCGAGCTGACCGTCGTGAATGCGCGGCCCTACTCGCGCATCCATCCGAGGTGCGGCACCAGCTTCCTGATTGCGGTGGTGGCCCTGTCCATCCTCGTGTTTTCGCTGATCCCCGGCGCCTGGCCGCTTTGGGCAAAGGGTCTGTCGAGGATCGTCCTTCTGCCGCTTATCGCCGGTCTGGGATATGAGTTCATCAGATACAGCGCAAAGCACGGCGAAAACCCGTTCGTCAAGGCGCTGATGACGCCGGGGCTCTGGCTCCAGCGCATTACGACCCGGGAACCATCGGACGATCAGATCGAGGTGGCCCTCAGGTCCCTCAAGGAAGCCCTCGCGATGGAACCCCGCTGATGCGGGGTTTTTTGTTGGTAACCCAGACCACGTTCTCGCCACTATGACGCCAAGACGCGAAGTAAAAATATTTTCTTGGGGCCTTCGCGCCTTCGTAGCGGATTTTGTTTTTAGACTATGCTGAGCAAATTAGACGCAGTCGCGGAAAAATATGACGAGTTGACCAGGCTCCTCTCCGACCCGGCCGTGGCCGCCAACCACCAGCAGTATCAGAAGTACTCGAAGGAGCGGTCCGAGATCGAAGAGGTGGTGAACCACTACCGCGCCTACCAGGACCTGCTCAGGCAGATCAGGGAGGCGGAGGAGATCACCCAGGACAAGCAGGCCGACCCCGAGCTTCGCTCGATGGCGGAGGCCGAGCTCAAGGAACTGGGGCCAAAGGCCGAGCAGATGGACAAGGACCTTCGCATCATGCTCGTGCCCAGGGACCCGCGGGACGAAAAAAATATTTTTCTCGAAATCCGTGCGGGCGCCGGCGGCGACGAAGCGGGGCTGTTTGCCGCGGAGCTCTTCCGCATGTATACGCGGTACGCTGAGAAAAAGCGCTGGAAGGTCACGCTCCTCGACATGAGCACGACGGGCGTCGGCGGGGCCAAGGAAGTAATCGCTCAGATCCAGGGCAAAGGGGTCTACAGCCGGCTCAAATACGAAAGCGGCGTCCATCGGGTCCAGCGCGTGCCGGCGACCGAGGCAAGCGGCAGGATCCACACTTCCACCGTCACCGTTGCGGTGATCCCCGAGGCAGAGGACGTGGACATCCAGATCGAGCAGAAGGACCTGCGCATCGACACGTATTGTTCTTCCGGCCCCGGCGGCCAGAGCGTCAACACGACCTACTCGGCAGTCCGCATCACGCACATCCCGACCGGAGAGGTGGTCGCCTGCCAGGACGAGCGCTCGCAGCTCAAAAACCGCGAAAAGGCCATGAAGATCCTGAAATCGCGCCTTCTCCAGAAAGAGCGCGAGAAACGCGAAGCGGAAGAGGCGGCGGCGCGCAAACAGCAGGTCGGCACCGGGGACCGCAGCGAAAAAATCAGGACCTACAATTTCCCGCAAAGCCGCGTCACGGACCATCGCGTCGGCCTTTCGCTCTACAAGATCGACGCGGTCATGGACGGCGATATCGACGAGTTCGT
>DASWAB010000121.1:0-3085 GCA_036391375.1 Nitrospirota bacterium | reverse complement strand
GGCGTCATGGAAATTAAACAAGACCCTGAAGGCACGGCAGGTCCCCTACCTTGCGCTCGGGGCCGCCTTCAGCTTCGTGATCATGATGTTCAACATCCCCATCCCCGGAGGGACGACGGGCCATGCCGTGGGGACCACGCTCATCGCCATCCTGCTGGGGCCCTGGGCCGCAATGATCGCCGTGTCATCTGCGCTTATTATCCAGGCATTGCTCTTCGGAGACGGCGGCATCACGGCCATCGGCGCGAACTGCTTTAACATGGCCGTGTCCGGCAGCCTGATCGGCTACGGGGTCTATCGGGTGCTCTCGCTGAAATCCGCGGTCGGAGGCAGGAGGCGCCTCGCGGCAGGCGCGATTGCCGCATACATAAGCCTGAACGTCTCGGCGCTGATCGCTGCGGTGGAACTCGGCATTCAGCCGATCCTTGAAAAGTCTCCGACCGGCCAGCCGCTCTATGCGCCGTTCCCCCTGAGCATTGCCGTCCCTGCCATGGCCCTCCAGCACCTGTTCCTGTTCGGTTTTATCGAGGCAGCGGTCACGGCGCTCGTCCTCAGGTATTTCCAGAAAAACGAGCCGGAGATGCTGGGGTAATGCAATGCGAGCGCGGATTTCACCCTGCTCTGGCGATAGCGCGGGTACAAGCGGAATGCGGAATGAAAGAAAATGATATTGCCAGGCAGGCTGCTTCGCTCTGCGCCAACGCTCTACAACCGGCCTGAACCTACGAAAAATGAAAAGTTTGACGACTACGAAAAAACTTTGGATCGGTATCGGGGTCCTTGCGCTGCTTTCTCCGCTTGGAGCTATCATTCCAGCGCTGTCCGGCGCGGGCGGCGCCTGGGGCGAGTGGGGGCTGGACGCGGTCGAAAAACTATTGGGGTACGTCCCCGAAGGCATGAAGAGGCTTGCCCATGCCTGGAAATCGCCGATGCCCGATTACTCGGTCCCCGGTCAGGGGCAGGGGTTGGCGCATAAAAGCATGGGGTACGCGCTGACGGCTGTCATCGGCATTGCGCTCGCGGCAGGGCTGGCGTATCTTGTGGCAAAGGTCCTGAGCCACAGGGCTCGAAAATAGCAGTATCTCCAGGCTTCTCTTATTCCGGAGTTCTCCATTGTCCCGAACCGGATTTCTCGATAAAACGCTGTCGGCCGTTGCTGATGTTTTGGAGCGCGCCTTTTTCTCAGAGGCCTTCGCGTATCAACGGGGCTTTCTGCAGGCCCTCGACATCCGCGTTAAACTGATAACCTTTCTGCTTATCATTATACTCATTTCCTTCCTCCGCGCTCCGCAGACGATGTGGCTGCTCTTTGGAATAAGCCTGGCGCTCGCCGCAGCATCCCATATCCCGCTTCGCTTTTTTTTGAAACGGGTCTTGCTGTTCGTCCCGCTCTTCTCGGCGATCATCGTCCTGCCGGCGCTTTTGAACATTATTACGCCCGGAGAGCCCGTTCTGACGATCGCCCGCCTGGGTCATGCCCGCACGTGGGGACTCTACACGATACCGCAGGAGATAGCCGTCACCCGCCAGGGACTGTGGGGCGGGATCGTATTCGTGTCGCGCGTGTCCGCGTCGGTCTCGTTCGCGGCGCTGTTTCTGATGAGCGCAAAATGGGGGGAGGTATTCGCCGGTCTCCGCGCCTTGTTCATGCCGCGCATTTTCGTGGTAACGCTCAGCATGACTTATCGATACCTTTTTGTCGTTCTGCGTCTGATTCAGGACATGTACCGGGCGAGGAAAAGCAGGACCATCCGTCCGTTCTCCGCCGCCGTCGAGCGGAACTGGACCGCCTCGCGCATCGGAGTTACTTTCAAAAGGTCGATGGAGATGAGCGCGGATATTTACCAGGCCATGCTCGCGCGCGGCTTTCACGGCGAGTTTCCCTCGATCAACCGGCTTCACGCCGCACCGGCCGACTATGTCTGGCTGATGACAGTGCTGCTGTTCGGTGGTATACTGATTGTGTTCGAAAGGAAATTTTTTCTCCCATGAGCGTTTTCAGCCTGCGCAAGGTCATGTATTCATACACCTCCGGCGCGCCGGTCTTGAACGATCTCACGGTCGATTTCCCGCGGGGTGAGCGAACGGTGATTCTCGGCGCGAACGGCACGGGCAAATCAACCCTGCTCGCGCTGCTCGACGGGCTTGTGTTCCCGAAGGGGGGGAATATTCACGCATTCGGCAGGGAATTGTCCGAAGACGCGCTTGAGGACAGGGTCTTTTCCGCGGAGTTCCGGAAACGGGTGGCCTTCGTTTTTTCGAACCCCGATGTGCAGCTGTTCTCCTCCACGGTGTGGGATGAGATCGCTTTCGGCCCCCTGCAGCTCGGTCTCGCGCCAGGCGATATCCGGGACATCGTGGAGCGGCTCCTGGAATCGCTCCGCATCGCGGACCTGCGTGACCGGCCGCCGCACACGCTTTCGGACGGGCAGAAGAAAAAGGTTGCCATTGCGTCGAGCCTTGCGACGGACCCTGAAGTCCTTCTCCTCGACGAGCCGACGAACGGGCTCGACCCGCGGATGCAGGTCTGGCTCATCGAGCTCCTTTACGAACTGCACCAAAAGGGCACAACGATCATTTCGGCCACCCACGACCTGTCCATTGCGGGCGACATCGCGGACCGGGCCGTTGTGCTCTCGGAAGAGCATGTAATAGCGGCGGACGATACGTTCCGCGCCGTCATTTCCGACGATGATCTTTTGCTCACGGTGAACCTGATCCATGAGCACGCCCACTATCACGGGGCGACCGCCCACGCGCATCGGCACGGCCACTACGGGCATGTCCATGCAAACGGAGGAGAAATGCACGACAGCCACAAGCACCACACCCATGCGCCGGGGCATGAACACGGCCCCGCGGAAGAGGATTTGCGCAAACTGCTGGTCATGCTCGAGCACTGGATCGAACACGGAGACAGCCACGCGGAGAGCTACCGCGAATGGGCGGCCAGGGCCAGTGCGGCCGGCGAGGAAGAAATCGCGAGGGAGATCCACCTCGCCGTCGACGACAGCGAGGCGGTAAAGAACCACTTAAAGAGGGCCAGGGCGGTCCTCGCGGCGAAGTTGATTCTCAAAAAATAATT
>DASWAB010000120.1:0-3108 GCA_036391375.1 Nitrospirota bacterium | reverse complement strand
GAAGGAACGGAGCCTGTCAAAAACATCCTGCGGGAGCATTCCGAAGCGAAGAACATCGTTGTGCTCATCGGCCCCGAGGGGGGATTCTCTTCATCAGAGACAGAAACGGCAAAGGACAGGGGGTTTCATCTCGTGAGTCTCGGCCCGAACATCCTCCGGACCGAAACCGCAGCAATAACGGTCCTGGGCATGATCGGGTACGAGTTTGGAGCCGGGGGGCGGTAAACGCGCGTGGGGAGTTAATCAAATTCTCTATAAGACGGAAACGATTTTTCACCACGAAGACGCCAGGGTCACGAGGTTCACAAATAGCAATTGATTCTCTTTGAGTTTTGGTGTCTTTGTGGTAATGGTTGGTCCGGTTTGTCCCGGTCAGGGCTACATCAGGTTCACCGGGTCTACATCCACGATCACGCGGCACTTCCTTCCGTACTTCTCTTCGACAATCTTCTTTCCCTCGACGGCAAGGCGTCTGATCGCTTCACGCTTCTCCGAAAGCAGAAGCAGTTGAAACCGGTACTGGCCGCGCACGCGGGAGATCGGGGCGGCTGCGGGCCCTAAGAGCGCGCTCTCATGCCCCCGCATGAGACTGCGGATGCGATTCCGGGCCGTTTTTGCCGCCTCGCCGGCCAGCGACTCATCGGCGCTCTTGATCTCAAGCTTGATCATGCGGCCGGCGGGCGGATAGCCGAGCTGCGCCCGGTATCCGATTTCTTCGTTATAAAACCCTTCATAATCGTGGGTCCTGCTGTGCCGGAGGGAGTAATGGTTCGGGTTCACGGTCTGGATGATGACGCTTCCCGGCGCCTCGCCCCTCCCCGCCCTTCCGGCCGCCTGGGTGATGAGCTGGAAGGTCTTTTCCGCCGACCGGAAGTCCGGAAGGTTCAAGCCGACGTCCGCATCCACGACGCCGACGAGCGTCACCGCCGGAAAATCGTGCCCCTTGGCGACCATCTGCGTGCCGAGCAGGATGTCCACCTCGCGCCGGTTCACCTGCTCCAGAAGCGTATCGTATGCCTCTCTTCCTTTGACCGTGTCGCTGTCCATCCTCTTCATGCGCGCAGCGGGAAAGAGCGCGGCGAGCTCTTCTTCCACCTTCTGGGTGCCCGAGCCGAGCAGTTTGAGGTCGATGCCCGAACATCCCGGACACTTGTCCGGCGGCCGGGTATGGAACCCGCAGTAGTGGCACTTGAGCTTCCCTTCACTCTTGTGGAACGTGAGGGACACGCTGCAGCTCGGGCACCGGAGGGCCGCACCGCATTCGCGGCAGATGAGCACCGACGAGAACCCCCTGCGGTTCAGAAGCAGGAGCGTCTGCTCGCCCTTCTCAAGCCTCTCCGTGATTGCCGTGACAAGGCAGCGAGCGTAGGGTTCCTGTTTCGGAAGGGCCTTCATATCAACGACCGTTACCGCGGGCATGTGCCGGTGGTCCACGCGGTGGTGGAGCGGCAGGTAGCGGTACTTGCCGCTTTTGGCGTTAAAGAAGCTTTCCAGCGACGGCGTGGCCGACCCGAGCACCACAACGGCGTTCTGGAGCTTGGCGCGCACAACCGCGACGTCCCGCGCATGGTAGCGGAGGCCGTCGTCCTGCTTGTACGAGTTCTCGTGCTCCTCGTCGACGATAATGAGGCCGATCCTCTCGAAAGGGGCGAACACGGCAGATCGGGCGCCGATGGCCACGTCGACCACGCCGGACCTGATGCGGCGGTATTCGTCGGCGCGCTCACGGTCCGTGAGGCCGCTGTGCAGCACGGCCACACGGCCGCCGAAACGCTTTCTGAATCTGCCGAGAAGCTGCGGCGTGAGCGCGATCTCAGGCACGAGCACGATGGCACCTTTCCCGGCGCCTGCGAGCATTTTGATGGCGTGAAGATAGACCTCGGTCTTGCCGCTTCCGGTCACGCCGTGCAGGAGGAACACGCCGAAGCTTTCGCTCGCAACGGTCCCGCCGATAGCGCGCACGGCTTCAGACTGTTCCGGCATGAGCTCGGGCGCGGCGGCGGGCGTGAACGCCTCGGCCGAAGACGCAGCAGGCGCATCGCGCTCAATGAACTCAATCGTCCCCGCTTCCCAAAGTTTCTTTAGAGTCGCTCGGGAAAAATCCTTGAGGGCGCCTGCGGCAAGCTCTCCCTCCTTCCTCAATAGCGTAAGCAATTCGTTTTGCTTCCTCCCGCGAAGGGGGGAAGAGGGCTCCTCCAGGAGCCGCAGGAAAAGGCTCTTTTTCGGCTTTGCCCGCGAGACGGCCTTGGGCACGACGGCTTCGATGGTCTGGCCGAGCGGGTGCAGGTAGTAGTCCGACATCCAGCGGGCAAGGGCAAGGAGGTCCGGGGAAAGAGGATCGTCGAGAACATCGACTACGGACTTGAGGCCGGAAACCCCGGCTTCGGAGGGAAAACCGACGACAGTGCCGGCAACGCGCCTGCTCCCGAAGGGCACCAGCACCCGGGAACCCGGGACGAGGCGGTCCCGCAACTCATCAGAAGCGCGGTAGTGGAATGTTTTGTTGACGGAGACGCCGACGGCTATATCGATGACGAGGTCGGACATGTGATTGAGGATTGAGGATTGCAGATTGCGGATTGATGATTAAAGATTAAAAATCGCAATCCAAAATCCGCAATGTCAGGAGCCTTCCCTGGCCGCCTTCACTTCTTTTTCGTTCAGGATGTCCTTGAGCTCCGTCATGAACTCATTGATGTCCTTGAAGGACCGGTAGACTGAGGCGAACCGGACATAAGCCACTTCGTCGAGCGGGTGGAGGTGGTTCATCACTTCCTGTCCGATGACCGTGCTCGGGGTTTCCTTGAGCCCCTTTTCCTGGAGGGCCTTCTCCACGTCCGCCACGGTCTTCTCCAGGGCGTCGACGCTGACCGGTCTTTTTTCGCAGGCCTTTTTCAGGCCGTTCAGGATCTTCAGCCGGTCGAAGGGCTCGCGCCTTCCGTCCTTCTTGATGACCGACGGCAGCACTTCCTCCACGCGCTCATACGTCGTGAAGCGGCCCTCGCACTGGAGGCACTCGCGCCTGCGGCGGATGGATTCGCCTTCCTTCCCCATCCGGGAGTCGACGACTTTGTTCTCAAGGCTGGAGCAGTAGGGGCAGCGCATAGG
>DASWAB010000119.1:0-2849 GCA_036391375.1 Nitrospirota bacterium | reverse complement strand
CATACTGTTGAAAAGCAAGACCATCATCGGCATCGGCTCGCCGCGCGCGTCTCTTGAATCCAACTTCGCCCTTCGTAAACTCGTCGGACAGGAGAACTTCTATTCAGGAATGTCTGCGCAGGAACATGAGCTCGCGGCGCTCATCATCGACATCCTTGCCAAAGGCCCCGCGCGCACCCCGTCGCTTCACGACGTCGAGACGGCGGACGCCGTGCTGGTCCTGGGCGAAGACGTTACGAACACCGCCCCCATGCTCGCCCTGGCCCTTCGCCAAGCAGTGAGAAACAAGCCGAAGGAGACTGCGACGGCGATGCGCATCCCGACGTGGGACGACAGCGCCGTACGCAATCTCATCCAAGATGAGAGCGGCCCGCTCTACCTTGCCACGGCTGCGGACACCAGGCTCGATGACACAGCGACAAAGGCCTGGCATGCCGCGCCGAATGATATCGCGCGCCTCGGTTTCGCAATTGCCCATGAGCTGAATCAGAATGCTCCTGCCGTTCCTGGGCTTTCAGGCGATGTTCGTTCTTTTATTTACGAGGCCGCCAAAGCATTACAGAACGCAAGGCGGCCCCTTATTGTCTCCGGCGCAAGCCTTGGCAGCGAAGCGCTTATCCTGGCGGCGGCCAATGTCGCCTGGGCGCTTTGCGAAAACGGAAAACAAGCGGAACTCTGCTATACTTTTCCGGAATGCAACAGCATGGGCCTGGGGCTCATGCGAGGGGAAAATGTAAAGGACTTGCTCGACGGGCAAAGGGAGATCGACACCATCATCATTTTGGAAAACGACCTCTACCGCCGCACGGATAAAAATGCAATCGATAATCTTTTGTCCCGTGCAAAAAACTCCATCGTCATCGACCATCTGCTGAACACGACATCATCGAAGGCCGATGTCATACTCCCCGCCGGTACGTTCGCGGAGGCCGAAGGCACGCTGGTCAACAACGAGGGCCGTGCACAGCGATTCTATCAGGTCCTCGTTCCGCAGGGAGACATTCAGGAAAGCTGGAAATGGATTCGCGACATTATGAATAGTGCTGCGAAATCAGCAAAGATATGGCAATCATTCAATGATATAAGCAATGACATGATTGCAGCATTTCCCTTGTTTAATCCAATAAAGGACATTGCGCCCTCTGCTGATTTCAGAATAAGGGGAGAGAAGATCCCGCGCCAGCCGCATCGCTACAGCGGCCGAACGGCCATGCTTGCGAATGTGACCCTCCATGAACCCAAGCCGCCGGAAGACCCTGATTCGCCCCTCTCCTTTTCCATGGAAGGATACGGAGGCCAGCCGCCTGCGCCGCTCATCTCCCGCTACTGGTCGCCTGGCTGGAATTCCGTGCAGGCGTTGAACAAGTTTCAACAGGAAGTCGGAGGATCGCTTCGGGGAGGCGATCCGGGCGGGAGATTAATTGAGCCGGCGCCTGGCGGAAAGCCGGCGTATTTTACGGCCATGGCCGCAGTTGCCCCCGGGGAGAAGACATTGCCTCAGCATCGTATCTTCGGGTCCGAGGAGTTGAGCATGTATTCGCCGGCCATAGCTGAAATGGCAGGAATACGCTTGTCGAAAGAAAATAAGCCGTGACCGATTTCATGCGACAAATAATCGTTCTCTTTGCGGTCCTCTTTTCGGCGCTGACCGCAGGGGCGATGCTCATCTGGGTTGAGCGGCGGCTCCTGGCGCTGTGGCAGGAGCGGTACGGTCCAAACCGCGTGGGGCCGTTCGGCCTCCTGCAGGTGCTTGCGGACGCAATCAAGATGTTCTCCAAGGAAGACTGGATCCCGCCCTTCGCGGACAAGGCCGTGTTCATCATCGCCCCGGCCATTGTGGTTGTTGTCGTTCTCATGTCGTATACTATCATTCCCTTCGCGCCGGGAATCGGCGTTGCGGACCTGAATATCGGGCTGCTCCTTTTCCTCTCCCTTTCGTCCCTGCATGTTTACAGCGTGGCCCTTGCCGGGTGGGCATCGGGCAGCAAATATTCGCTCCTCGGCGGCCTGCGGTCGGTCTCCCAGATGCTTTCCTATGAGGTTTTCATGGGGCTGTCGCTCATGGGCGTGGTGATGATCGCGGGCTCCTTCAACCTGCGCGAGATCGTCGAAGCGCAGCGCCGCGTGTGGTTCGTCGTCCCGCAGTTTATCGGGTTCGTCGTGTTCTTCATCGCAGCCGTTGCGGAAACGCACCGCCTTCCCTTCGACCTTCCCGAGGCGGAGAGCGAACTGGTGGCAGGGTTCCATTCGGAATACTCCGGCATGAAGTTCGGCATGTTCTTCGTGGGCGAGTACCTCGGCGTCACGCTCTTTTCGGCCCTGACGGTGACGCTGTTCTTCGGCGGCTGGATGGGGCCGGTGCTGCCGCCGCTGGCGTGGTTTTTGATCAAGACGTTCTTGTTTATCTGCTTCTTTGTTTTGCTCCGGGCGTCGTTTCCCCGGCCTCGATATGATCAGCTGATGTCGTTCGGATGGAAGGTCATGCTGCCTTTGTCGCTGGTGAATTTGATTGTAACGGGAGCAATAGTGCTGGCCACCGGAAAATAGCATGATGAGTCAAATTATAAAGCCGCTCAAAGTTCAAAATGACTCATGACAAATTGGATGTTTTGAGTCTGAAATATGGATTTTGAACTTTGACATTCCTTACCCTATGCTCAGCCTTCTGAAAACGCTCTGGACGGTCTTCAAGGCCATGCTCTGGAAACGGGTGACGATCCAGTACCCCGAGGAGAAACCCTATATTCCTCCGCGCTGGCGGGGCCGCATCATCCTTTCCCGCGACCCGGACGGAGAAGAACGCTGCGTAGCATGCTACCTTTGCGCCGTAGCCTGCCCTGTGGCCTGCA
>DASWAB010000118.1:0-16364 GCA_036391375.1 Nitrospirota bacterium | reverse complement strand
TCTGTGGTGTATGCAGGGGGCTTCTCGGGGGTCTCGCGGCCTGTCAGCGACAGCTTCGGCATCGTCATGGCGGATTCCCTGCCGGATGCGACGGTGCTCAACAACGGCCAGGAAATAGGGAAGACCGACGCTTCCGGCATGATGATCGTGCCGACGTTGTCATCCTACAATCAGAACCAGATCACCCTGGATGTGAAAAATATCCCGGTGGAATACAGCGTCTCCGGCGTAAATAAGGCGATCTCGCCCTCTCTCTGGAGCGGGTCCTGCGTCGCTTTCGGGGCCGTGAAAATGCAGGCGGTAACGGGAAAACTTCAGGTTCTGCGCGACGGGGAAAAAGTGCCGATCGAGTACCAGGAAGGCGTCATCACCGCGGGAACAAGCACGATGGCCTTCCTCACGGGCAGGGGCGGAGAATTTTACATAGAAAACGTTCTTCCGAATGAGGCAAAAGAAGCCTCAGATGCGCTGAACTGCCGGACCATTGCAGAGCAGAGGGCTGCCGGAGGAAGGAGCATCAAGCCGGGCGCGTACGCCGCGAGCATTGATTATGAAGGCCGGAAATGTGTCTTCACGGTCGCCTTCCCGAAAACCGATGAGGTAATAACCGACCTGGGGCAGGTCGCGTGTGAGCTGGAGAAACCATCGGCGAAAACCCCGCCGGTCTTGAAAACGGAACATTAACCGCGACCTTTTCCGATCTCTCTTTCCGCACAGAAGAGTCACTTTGATAGTCCCGCATGTTATTTCCCCCAGTAGAAATGAATATCAGGTTTGATGGAAAAAAGGAATGCAGAGAAATACTTGACTTTTTCCTAAATCCGATGTAATGTAAGTACATACTTACAATTTGCTTTTACGCTGTTCTGCGGTAAACTATGAAAAATGAAACAAAGCAGAGGCTTCTGGAAGCCACCTTGAAGCTGATATCCGAAAAAGGCTATTTTGGGGCCACGACGCGGGACATTTCCCGTGAAGCCGGCGTTACCGAACTCACCCTGTTCCGGCACTTCGGGTCCAAGGAAAGGCTTTTTGAAGAGCTTCTGAACAGTTACACGTTTCTGCCGAGGCTCAAGGAGCTTCTTCCGGAGCTTGATCGCCTTCCGTACGAGGAAGCGCTTACGCTGATCGCGACGAAATTCCTGATGACGCTGAAGGAGCGAAAGGCGATGATAAAGATCATGGTGACGGAAATTCACAGCTATCCCGAAAAGATCAGGGATGTCTACAATGAATTTATAAACGAAATCAGGGCCACGCTGGCCGTCTATTTCGTCTCGCTGCAAAAGAAGGGTTTTTTCAGGGACGTTACTCCTGCAATCGCGGTCAGGGCCTTCATGGGAATGCTTTTTAATTATTTCCGAAACGAGGAAATCATGAAGGAGAACGGCATGACAAAAAAGCATATGGAGCAGCACATCCGGGAGTTCGTCAGGATTTTTGCGCACGGCACCATGAACGGCAATTTAGATGAGAGGTAAAATCACGCCATGAATCGGAATGACGGTTTTAGAACTGTCCTGGGAGCGTTGCTTTTCACCGCCCTTCTCTGCGAGCCGGCAGCAGGAGAGGGCGCGCCGCCCGTGCCGGAAGCAACGACGTCCCGGGCGGAAGGGGTGTTGTCTCAGGAAACTTCGACGGCGCCGCAGGGAGAACTATCTTCTCGGGAAACGACGACTGCTCAAAACGCCACAGTCCCTCCCGTTGGGGAAGCGCCGGCTGTCCGGACGCAGCCCACGAACACGAGCGTATCCGGCGGACCCGTTACGGACCACGCGCCCCTGCTTACGCTGGACCAGTGCATCGAGATAGCGCTGAGAAAAAATCCGGGCGTACTCGCCATGAGGTACGGCGTCGACGTCAGTCAAAGCAGGGTGGGCGAGGCGCGTTCCGGCTATTATCCGCAGGTGAGCGCCTCTGCGTCGTATGACAGGGCCAAATCGGCTACGGGGACGCCGGGCGCGGTTTCCGGCGGTTCAACGCCGGTCAACACGGCCACGGGCAGCGTGATACTCAATCAGACAATTTATGATTTCGGCAAGACGTCATCAGCCGTCGATATCGCGAAGTATAACTTTTCATCTTCACGCTTAGACCTTCAGGCGACGCAGGATGCGGTCATCTTGAGCGTCAAACAGGCCTATTACGGGGTGCTCCAGGCAAAGAGAAACCGGGGTGTCGCCTCGGACGTCATAAAACAATTTCAACTGCACCTCGACCAGGCAAAGGGGTTCTACGATGTCGGCACGAAGGCCAGAATAGACGTTATCAATGCGGAAGTCGGTCTGAGCAACTCGAAGCTCAGCCTTATTAACGCGGAGAACGCGCTCAAAATCGCGTGGGTGAATTTAAACAACGCCATGGGGACGCCGGATGCGCCCGAGTATGATATTGAAGACAACCTCTCGTTCCAGAAATATCCGGTGACTCTGGAAGAGGCGAGGGCGAGGGCCTTCGACAACAGGCCGGATCTTAAATCGGTCGTCGCAAAAAGGGAAGCCGCCGAGTCGAACATCAGCCTGCAGCGATCGGGGTATTACCCCGTTTTATCGGGAAACGCCAGCTATACCAAGTCTGAAATTGACATGCAGCCCTATACGGTAAATACCGGCTGGATAGCCGGTGTGACCCTGACCGTTCCCCTGTTCAGCGGATTTTTGACCAGTCATCAGGTCGCGGAGGCAAAGGCGAACCTCTATATCCTGAAGGCCAACGAAGAGTCATTGCGGCAGCAGATTCTGCTCGATGTCCGGCAGGCGTACTTGAACCTGCAGGCGGCGGAGGCCAGCATCTCAACGGCCGGGCTTGCGGCCTCGCAGGCGAAGGAGAATCTGGACCTGGCCAACGGAAGATACGCCGCGGGCGTGGGCAGCCCGATCGAGGTTTCCGACGCGTTCGCCACCTATGTCACCGCCCAGGCGAGCTACACGAGCGCGCTGGCTAATTACAAGACCGCACAGGCCAGTATCGAAAAGGCCATGGGGGTGCGATAACAGGGAGTGGCCCGATAAACGCTCGTTGTGCTATACTGCCCTGCGCGGAAAAGCGTAATCGTTTTCCGAAGCGTGGCGCAAAATTACATGAGAGAGGCTGTATGAAACCTATGAAACCCGGATTGTTCGACAAGGGCGCCGCCCTCATTTTTTTCGTTCTGCTGATCACATCCATCGGCGCATGCAATGACAGCAAGGCAAAGCAGACGGCTGAGCGGGTGGTGCCGGTAAAAATCGGCGACGTGATGGAGCAAAACGTCCCGCTCCAGATCAACGCCATCGGCAACGGAGAGGCATACAACACCGTCTCCGTGAAGGCCCTGGTCGGAGGCGAGATCATCGGCGTGCATTTCAGGGAAGGCCAGGACGTTCATCAGGGCGATTTGCTCTTTCAGATCGATCCGCGCCCCTATGAGGCGGCGCTGAAGCAGGCGGAGGGGGCGCTGGCGCGCGACATCGCGCAGGCGAAGAACGCCGAAGAACAGGCCAAACGGTATGAAATCCTGGTCCAGAAGGATTACGTCTCCCGCGACCAGTACGACCAGCTGCGCGCCAATGCCGACGCCCTGGCTGCCGCGGTGCAGGCGGACAAGGCGAACGTGGAGAACGCGAGGCTGCAGCTTTCGTATTGCACCATCAAAGCCCCGATCGACGGCCGGGCCGGCAGTGTTCTTGTGAACAAAGGAAATGTAGTCAAGGCAAACGATGCGGTCATGGTCACGATTAATAAGATAACTCCGATATACGTGACCTTTTCGGTGCCTGAACAGAATCTTTCGGACATCAAAAAGTACAAGGCGGAGGGGTCCTTGAAGATGGAGGCCATTATTCCCGGAAACGAGAAACAGCCGGTGCAGGGCGCGCTTACTTTTATCAACAACGCGGTGGACACCGCAACAGGCACCCTTCAACTGAAGGGCACGTTCGAGAACAGGGACAAGAGGCTCTGGCCCGGGCAGTTTGTCAACATCGTGCTGACGCTTGCGACTCAACGGAACGCGGTGGTCATGCCGTCCGCAGCGCTTCAGACCGGGCAACAGGGGCAATACGTCTTTGTGGTCAAACCGGATTTCACGGTCGAGTCGCGGCCGGTGGCGGTCGCGCGCTCGTTCGGCGACCTCGCCGTGGTGGCTCAGGGAGTAAAACCGGGAGAAAAAGTGGTTACTGACGGGCAGCTCAATCTGGTCCCCGGCGCCCGCGTGGAGTTGAAGGGTGACCAGGCCCAGAGCGGGCAGGGGAAACCGGAGCCCGCCAAACAGCAGGCGCCAAATAACAAATAGGCCTGAAATCTGAAGGCTCATTCAATATGAATATCGCAGAACCTTTTATACGAAGGCCGGTCATGACGACGCTCGTCATGTCCGCGATCCTCTTATTCGGCTTTATGGCCTACCGGCTGCTGCCGGTCTCCGACCTGCCGAACGTGGATTTTCCCACCATCCTGGTAAACGCGAGTCTTCCCGGAGCGAGTCCCGAAACCATGGCCTCGGCCGTTGCCACGCCGCTCGAAAAGCAGTTCTCGACCATCGCCGGCCTTGACAACATGACATCGGTGAGCGCCGTCGGATCGACCCAGATCACCCTTCAGTTCAACCTGAGCCGCAACATCGACGCCGCTGCGCAGGATGTGCAGGCGATGATCTCAAAGGCCGCGCGCCTGCTCCCGCAGGACATGCCGACGCCTCCCACCTACCAGAAGGTAAACCCCGCGGACCAGCCGATTATCTACATCTCGCTCAATTCTCCCACGCAGCCGCTCTCCCTGGTGGACGAGTACGCCGAGACGACGATGGCGCAGCGGATCTCCATGATCAGCGGCGTTGCCCAGGTGCAGGTCTTCGGCTCCCAGAAGTATGCGGTCCGGGCGCAACTCGACCCGCGCGCTCTTGCTTCGCGCGGAATCGGGATCAATGAAGTGGCCGCTGCGGTGGCGAGCGGAAACGTGAACCTGCCGACCGGTACGCTGCAAGGGTCCAGCAAGTCCTATACGATTGAGGCAAGCGGGCAGCTCATGAACGCAGCGGCGTATAGTCCGCTGATCGTCACCTACCGCAGCGGCAATCCGGTCCGGCTTCAGGAGATCGGCCGCGTCATCGACAGCGTGGAGAATGATAAAATCGCAAGCTGGTACGTCACGGCGAAAGGGCAGCACCGGTCGGTCATTCTGGCCATCCAGCGCCAGCCGGGCACGAACACCGTTGAGGTCGTAGACTCCATCAAGGCGCTCCTTCCGACCTTCCGCTCTGAAATTCCGGCATCGGTAAACCTGGACATTCTTTTCGACCGTTCGCAGTCCATCCGCGAATCGGTGAACGATGTAAAATTGACGCTGCTCCTGGCCATCGTCCTCGTGATTCTGGTCATCTTCCTGTTCCTTCGCAACCTCTCGGCGACGATCATCCCGAGCCTGGCGCTCCCCATGTCGATCATCGGCACGTTCACGGTCATGTATCTTCTGGGCTACAGCCTGGACAACCTCTCGCTCATGGCCATGATCCTCGCCGTGGGGTTCGTGGTGGACGACGCCATCGTGATGCTCGAGAATATTGTCCGCCATATGGAGCAGGGGGAACCGGTGCTTCAGGCCGCTTTGAACGGCTCGAAAGAGATCGGATTCACGATTCTCTCCATGACGCTGTCGCTGGTGGCGGTCTTCCTTCCCGTGCTGTTTATGGGAGGAATCCTTGGCCGGCTGCTCCATGAGTTCGCCGTCGTGATCAGCGTTGCCATCCTGGTCTCCGGCGTGGTATCGCTCACGCTGACCCCCATGCTTTCGAGCCGGTTCCTCCGCCCCCACGGACAGGAGAGGCACGGCAGGGTGTATATGGCCCTGGAAAAGTTTTTCGACGACATGCTCAAGAGCTATGAACGGAGCCTGCAATGGGTCCTCAAACACCGCGTTGCCGCGCTTCTCGCGACGCTCCTGCTCTTCTTTCTGACGATTTTGCTGTTCGGCGTCATGCCGAAGGGCTTCCTCCCAACGGAAGATACCGGCCAGATATTCGCCATTACCGAGGCCCAGCAGGGCATTTCCTTTGACGACATGAAGAAACACCAGCAGGAACTCGTCGACATCATCGCCAAGGATCCGAACGTCGAGGCGTTCATGTCGAGCATCGGCGCCGGAGGGCCGAACGCGGCGGCCAATGCCGGCCGTATTTTCATGCGGCTCAAACCGCGTTCGGAGCGGAAGCTTTCCGCGGACGAGATCATCCAGGAGCTGAGGAAAAAGACCGCCGGAGCAGTGGGCATCAGAATATTTTTACAGAACCTGCCTCCCATTCGCATCGGCGGCGTGCTTACGAAAAGCCAGTACCAGTATACGCTTCAGGGCACGGATACCGATGAATTGTACCGGGCCGCGCCCGCCCTGGAAGCAAAACTGCGCACGTTGCCGCAGCTCCAGGACGTGACGAGCGACCTTTTGATCAAGAACCCCCAGGTGAACCTCGAGATCGACCGGGACAAGGCCGCGGCGCTCGGCGTCACCGCCCAGCAGATCGAGAACGCGCTCAGCCTTGCCTACAGCACGCTGCAAGTGTCCACGATCCTGGCGCCGACCAACCAGTATCAGGTGATCGTAGAGCTCCTGCCGCAGTTCCAGGCCGATCCGTCGTCGCTCTCCATGCTGTACATACGCTCATCGTCCGGCAAGCTCGTGCCGCTCAATGTGGTGACCAAACCATCGGTCATCACGGGCACGCTCCTCGTGAACCACCTGGGTCAGCTTCCCGCCGTGACGATTTCCTTTAACCTCCGGCCGGGAGTAGCGCTTTCCGAAGCCGTGTCCCTTGTGGACAAGGCGGCAAAGGCGACGCTGCCCGCTTCGGTCACGACCAGCTTTCAGGGCACGGCGCAGGCATTCCAGTCTTCAACGCAGGGGCTGTTTCTGCTCCTGATCCTGGCGGTCCTGGTGATCTACATCGTGCTGGGCATCCTGTATGAAAGCTTCATCCATCCCCTGACGATTCTCTCCGGCCTCCCTGCCGCAGGCGTCGGCGCGCTCGTGACCCTGCTTCTTTTCGGCAAGGAACTCAACATCTACGGCTATGTCGGCGTCATTATGCTCATCGGCATCGTGAAGAAAAACGCCATCATGATGATCGATTTCGCGCTCGAAGCGGAGCGAAAAGGGGGGAAGACCCCGCAAGACGCAATCTACGAAGGCGCGCTGATCAGGTTCCGTCCGATCATGATGACAACCATGTCCGCCCTCATGGGCACGCTCCCGATTGCGCTCGGGCTCGGGGCCGGCGCAGAGGCGCGGAGACCGCTGGGGCTCGCCGTGGTCGGCGGACTCGTTTTCTCGCAATTTCTCACGCTCTACATCACCCCCGTCATCTATACCTATCTTGATACATTTCAGCAGAGATTCGGCAAGCTCGCCATCTTTCGTACGCGCGAGAAACGGCCGGAAATCGGATAAAGGCAATATGATGAAAAACGGAAATATCCAGGCATCTCGCGGCTTTTTAATGATTGGCATCCTGGCGGTCCTGCTCCTCGGCTGCAGGGGCGATACCCCGTCATACCGGACCGATCCGGTCACCCGCGGAGATATCCAGCAGGCCGTGACCGCGACGGGAAACGTCAACGCGGTAACAACCGTCCAGGTCGGCACGCAGGTCTCCGGGACGGTAAAAAAACTGTATGTGGATTTTAACTCACGGGTGAAGCGGGGGCAGATCATTGCGCAGATCGACCCCTCCACCTTCGAGTCTCAGGTGCAGCAGGCCGAGGCGAACCTGCTTTCGGCGCAGGCAAACCTCGAAAAGGCGCAGGCCGCGTTCGCGAATGACAAAAAAACGCTTGACCGGAACAAGGAGCTGTTCTCAAAAAATCTTATCGCGCAGAGCGATCTGGATACGGCGGAGACGAACTACCAGACCGACAAGGCCCAGGCGTCCTCGGCCAGAGCGCTTATCGTGCAGGCGCAGGCTTCGCTCGCTTACGCCAAACAGAACCTCGCGTACACGAAGATCGTCTCCCCGGTCGACGGCGTGGTGATATCCCGGAACGTGGACGTGGGGCAGACTGTCGCCGCGAGCTTCCAGACGCCCACATTGTTTACGATCGCCCAGGACCTCACGAAGATGCAGATAGACACGAGCGTGGCGGAGTCCGATATCGGCGGTGTGAAAGCCGGTCAGCATGTGGATTTTACCGTTGACGCCTACCCCGACACCACGTTCGAGGGGAAGGTCTGGCAGATCCGGCAGGCGCCGATAACCGTGCAGAACGTCGTGACGTACGATGTCGTGATCCAGGTGAACAACAAGGATCTCAAGCTCATGCCGGGCATGACCGCCAACGTCTCCATCGTGATCCAGACGAGGCGCGATGTGCTCAGAATCACGAATGCGGCTCTGCGGTTCCGGCCTTCGGAAAAGCCCGCGTCCGCCGCGGGAACAGGCGGGAAAAAGGGGCCGGCAGTCTGGATTCTGGAAAACGGCAAGCCGAAGCGCGTCAGCATCACCCCCGGTATCAGCGACGGCGCCTATACCGAGGTCGTCTCAGGAGATTTAAAAGACGGGCAGCAGGCAATTGTCGAGGCTTTGCGGAAAGGCAAAGGCTCTTCCGGTCCTGCCGGCCCTCCGAGGATGTTCTAAATGTCTCTTATCGAGGCGCGTGACATCAACAAGACGTACCATCTTGGCGATATCGATCTGGAAGTGTTGAAATCGGTTTCCACGACCATCGAAAAGGGGGAATTTGTTGCCATCATGGGCCCGTCCGGCTCGGGCAAGTCCACGTTCATGAATATTCTGGGCTGCCTGGACCAGCCCACGGGGGGGACCTATCTCCTTGAAGGAACTGACGTGGGCCGGCTTCCCCGCGATGAACTCGCCGAGATCCGCAATAAAAAAATCGGCTTCGTATTTCAGGGTTTCAATCTGCTGTCGAGGACGTCTGCCATCGAGAATGTAGAACTCCCCATGCTTTATGACGGGCACCCGGCGCGGGAACGTCGCGAGCGCGCGATGGCGGCGCTCAGGAGCGTAGGGCTCGAGGGAAGGGAAGGCCACCACCCGAATCAGCTCTCGGGAGGACAGCAGCAGCGGGTCGCCATCGCCCGCGCGCTCGTGAACGAGGCGCCCATCATTCTTGCCGACGAGCCCACCGGCAACCTCGACACCAGGATGAGCGACGAGATCATGGAGCTCTTTGTGAAGCTGAACCGCGAGGCGCATATCACGGTCATTCTGGTGACCCACGAACCGGATATAGCGGCGTACAGCAACAGGATCATAAAATTTCTCGACGGCCGCATCGTGAGCGACGAGACAGGCACGGGGAAACATATCGATACCTTCGTGAAAAGCCGGCGTTGACCGCAGAGGCGCATCAGGAAAAGGCGTTCATGATAAACATTCCTTCCACCATAAAGATATCGTTTCGCGCCCTCTGGGTGAACAAGATGCGCTCTTCCCTCACCATGCTTGGCATTATCATCGGCGTGGGCGCCGTGATCGCCATGGTCGCCGTGGGCAGCGGCGCAAGCAAGAAGATATCCGAGCAGATTTCCAGCATGGGGAGCAACCTCCTGATTATCCTGCCCGGGTCCACTTCTGCCGGGGGGGTGCGGATGGGCGCAGGCACGCAGCCGACGCTCTCCATGGGAGACGCCGAGGCGATTCTCAAGGAATGCCCCGCCGTCGCGGACGTGGCCCCCACCCTCGGCGGAGTCGCGCAGGTCGTATACGGCCATATGAACTGGTCGACGGGCATAACCGGAACAACGCCGGGGATGCTGAGCGTGCGGGACTGGGAGCTTTCTTCGGGCCGCGCTTTTACCCAGCAGGACGTGAAGAGCGCGACGAAAGTCGCCCTCCTCGGCCAGACGGTGGTGGATAATCTTTTCGGCGATCAAAACCCCGTGGGTCAGACGATCAGGATCAAGAATGTCCCGTTCACCGTGGTCGGCGTGCTCGCGCCCAAGGGGCAGTCTCCCCAGGGGCAGGACCAGGACGATACGATCTTCATCCCGGTGACCACCTCGCAGAAAAAGCTCTTCGGCACCCAGTTCCCCGGCATGGTGAGGGTCATCCTGGTCAAGGCCCGGAGCACGGAAGACTTGTCCCCGGCCGAGAAACAGATAACCGACCTGCTCAAGCAGCGGCACCACCTCGGTCAAAAGCAGGACAACGATTTTACGGTCAGAAACCTCACCCAGATCATGCAGGCCGCTGAACAGTCCTCGAAAGTCATGACCCTGCTTTTGGGCGCCATTGCATCGGTTTCGCTCCTCGTGGGCGGCATCGGGATCATGAACATCATGCTGGTAAGCGTCACGGAGCGCACGCGCGAGATCGGCATCCGCATGGCCATAGGCGCCAAGACCTGGGACATCAGGCTTCAGTTCATCATCGAGGCGCTCACCTTGTCCCTCATCGGCGGCGTTATCGGCATTATTATCGGGGTATCGACATCAATGATACTCTCGTCCATCTCCGGCTGGCCGACGGTCGTGTCCGTCCTTTCCATTGTCATGGCCTTCGGATTTTCCGGGTTTATCGGCATCTTCTTCGGTTTCTATCCCGCCTATAAAGCATCGCTCTTGAATCCGATCGATGCGCTCCGGTATGAATAATATATCAATTTGGATGGATGAGAACGGCTCAGACGGCGTTGCGGCTACGGAGTCACCGTCAATGTTGCGCTTCCCGAGATATTGGTGATGGGGTCCTTAGCCGTGATGGTAATTGCGGTTGTCGCGGTTACGCCCGAGGCGATGGTTGCAAGCCCGGCAGAGCCTGCCGTGTTGCTGATGGCTGCGATCGCGGTATTTGAAGAGATCCAGGTTACATTGGGTGTTATTTCGCCGGTCGTCGTAGGCTGACTTGCTGTGGCGGCAAAGGTCCCTGTTGCAAAGAATTGTTGTGTTGTTGTTCCGGTGGCTACGCTCACCATGAAGGGATTTGGAGTTACCGCTATGGAGGCAAGGGCTGCGGGCCTGACGGTGAGCGTGGTCGCGTCGGAAATGCCGCTGTCGATCAAGCCGGTTGCCGTAATTGTTATGGTCTTGGTAGCGTTGGTGGCAAGTGTCGTGACTAAACCGGTGGGGCTGACCGTTGCGACCGTCAAATCAGATGTGGTCCAGGTCGCCGCTGTCGTGATGTTCTGCGTTGACGTAGGCACGCTGTTTATGACGCCAAAGTTCGCCGTTGCCGTGAATTGATAGCTTGTCCCGCCCGCCATCCCCGGGTTGGCGGGTGTTATCGTAATGGAGTTGGGCACGGCGACGGTAAAGGTGGTTGTGCCGGAGATATTATTCGCCGTGTCTAGTGCGGTAATCGTGGTTGTGCCCGTGCTGGAGACTGATGCCGTGACAAGGCCGGCAGAACCCGGCGCGTTGCTGACCGTTGCGACCCCGGTGTTCGAGGAACCCCACGTGAGCAGTGTCCAGGGGATCGCCGTGCCGTCCGAGAATTTCGCTGTGGCGTTAAACTGCATGGCTGTTCCTCTGACCACGGTTATATTGGCCGGCGCTATGGTGACCGAGGAGAGCGTCCCGTTATGCCCGCAACTGACGAACCAGAGTCCCGCCGCTCCGAGCGCGGCAACAGCGAAAACTGAGAACCTGAGAAGTTTCATGAGTTATCCTTCAATGCTCCCGCATGTTTATTGACCTGCATGCCCCGGCGAATCCCGCCTTTGAACCCGCACAGTATAATAATGGATTTTCGAAAGGTGCGCAATCTTTTTCAGCAGCCGCGTGCATGATCTTTTTCTTTTCTCACGCCGCTGAAACGTGTATAATGACTCATCTTGAAATCCAAAACCGAGGCCATCATCATCAGCAGCATGAACCTGGGCGAGGCCGACAAGCTCGTGACCTTCTTCTCCCTCGACCGCGGCATGCTCAAAGGCGTCGCCAGAAACGCGCGCAAGTCGTTCAAGCGCTTCGGCGCGGGTCTTGAAAGCTTCACGCTCGTGCGAGCCCGGCTCTCCGAGCGGGAACACCAGGAGCTCGCGCGGGTCGAGTCCGTAGACATCATTGAACAGCACTCGTCCATCGGCGGCGATCTCGGCCGGGCCGCATGCGGGGCCGTGATGCTCGAACTGGTGCGGGAGCTGTCTCCCCTGGGCGAACGCAACGCGCAGGCGTTTCTTCTCCTGTCCTATGCCCTGCACCTTTTAGACGAAGGCGAAGACCCGCTCTTTCTGCTCAATATCTTCAAGATCAAATTCCTGTCGCTGTTAGGCTACCAGCCGAAGCTGGACCATTGCCTCTCCTGCGGAAACCAGCCGAGGGGGGAGTCCGTGTTTCTCGGCATGAAGGGCGGCGTCCTCTGCCCGGACTGCATGGTCTCTTCCGGGGAGCCTCAGATGAGGCTCTCCCCGGGGGCGGTCGTTTTTTATTACCAGGCGCTTCGGATGGAAATGGACAAGATTTCCCGGCTGAAACCGTCGAACAGCATCGTCCGCGAACTGGACGAGATATTCGCCAGCCATACCTTCCATATTCTGGGCAAACGGCTTAAATCGACGGAATTCCTGAAAACGGTCTTCCCCCTGAGACACTAAGAAGAACCGCTGCCATCTCGTTTTCCTTCGCCTGTTGTTTCTGAGTGTCTTCGTGGTGAAGAGATCATGCCCTGGTTTTTCTTTTCGGGATTCCTGCGAGCAGGATCAGGACAAAAAACACGCAGGCATAAGAGAAAAGATCGCCGTACCGGGTATAAAAGGTCTTCTCATGTCCCGGGATGATTTTGTGCGTCAGCTCTGCTTCAGTGAATATCCCCGAAGTCTCCAGAATATTCCCGCGTGAATCAATGAACCCCGAAATGCCTGTATTGGCGGCACGGGCCACGGGCACGCGGTTCTCCACGGCGCGAAACACGGCCATGGAGAAGTGCTGGTACGGGGCCGCCGTCCTGCCGAACCACGCGTCGTTGGTGATCGTGGTCACGACACCGGCGCCGCGGTCCACAAACCTTCTGACGAGATCGGGAAAGATGATTTCGTAGCAGATGACCGCGCAGAGTTTTACTTCTCTTCGTCCGGATGGTTCAGCGTAGGGGACCGTCATAACCGTATACTCATTCCCGCTTTGAAAATCACCGATCGCCTGCACCAGCTTATCGACAAAGAATAAAAGCTTTTTGAGCGGCACGTATTCGCCGAAGGGGACGAGATGGATTTTGTCATACCGGGCCTCGACACGGCCTTCTCCGGAGAGCAGGAATGCTGAATTTCTGCCGGTGATCCGCCTGTTCGGCTGTACCGCATACGTCGGGCTCCCGAAAAGAAGCGGGACATGGTCCTGTCTCACGAACCGGGCGAGGTCTCGGGACAAAGCCTGGTCGCCTGGGTTTTCGGCCATGAAATAGAAAGGCACTGCGGTCTCGGGCCAGATGATGAGATCGGGATGTTGCTTGAGCGCTTCGCCGGTGAGCCGTTTATAGACCGAGATCGTGTCCGCCTGGTAGGCGGGGTCCCACTTTTTGTCCTGCTCGATGTTTCCCTGGACCACCGAGACGGTGATTCCCTCGGCCCGCTCGGGCGAATGAAGCTTCATAAATCCATAGGCCAGAACAAGCGCCACAATAAGAGCGGCAGCGGCGACGGCGTGATAGCTTTTCCTGTTCTTGATGAATTCCGCGGCCGCCGCGTTGACCAGCGCAATAACGAATGACACGCCGTAGACCCCCGCGATGTCCGCGATCTGGACAACCGGCAACACAGGATATTGTGTGTAACCCAAAAGCGCCCAGGGAAAGCCGCTGAAGACATAAGTCCTGGCGAGTTCGAGCGTGGTCCAGAGGGCGGGCGCGGCGATGAAAAAAAGCACGGGGCGAATGTTCCTCAGATAAACGGCTGCGGCGCCGAAGACGGCGGGGTAAAGCGCAAGATAGGCGCAGAGGAGCAGGGTGATGAGTGACGCCGGAACAAGCGGGATGCCTCCGTAGAAATGCACGGAGTTCGTGACCCAGGAGACGGCACCCGTGAAATATACGATTCCCGCAATGCCCCCGAGCCAGAATCCGTTTTTGACGGTCTGCTCCTGAAGCGCAAGGAACAACGGAACAAGTGCGACCCATGCGAGGAAATGAAGATTGAGGGCGGGGAAGGCAACGGCAAGCAAAAGGCCTGAGAAGGCCGCGAGCACCGAACTCCGGAGGGTCATGCTACTTGGCCGCCTTCTGCTCCTCCATCCACCTGAGGAGGCCTTCTTTCATGCTGTTATTGATGCTCTGTTCTCCCGCGGACGCAGAGAGCGCCAGCGGATGCGCCGGTTTCTGTTTGCGGGGAACGGCGCGCGCGGGCTTGGGTAGCGGCGTTTTTGCCGGAGCAGGCCTTGCCGGAGCCGCAGCGGACGGCCGTTTCTGATCATCTGCTGCGAGTGGGGCGAGGGAAGAGACCGCATGACGGTACACGATTTCCTCTTTTTGGCCCTCTATGACGATGACATAACTGTCGAACGACTTGATTTTTCCCGATACCCGGATCCTGTTTTGAAGGGTCATGGTCACGGGCGTCCGGCCTTCCAGATACCTGTCCAGCATTTTGTCGAGGAGATTCGCTTCCATCTGACACCTCATCGGTTGATCGTGGTGATCGAATGTTTATAATACAAATGCTGCCTGCCGCCCTCTTTCACCAGGATCGTAAAGCTGTCATATCCTTCTATCGTCGCTTTCATGCGCAGTCCGTTGATCAGATAGAGCGTGTGAAGCTGGCCTTCCCTGACTGCCTTGTCGAGAAATTCCTGCTGGATGTTCGGTCTGGCCGGAGCGGAATTCACCTCCGTTTGATCCGGCGCGACGGGACCCTGCTGCGGCGGATGGACCGTGAGGATGGGTTGCGGCGCGGTGATGGATGATATTTCCTGCTTCAGGAGGGTGACGATCCTGCCGTTTTCCTCGAAATTGATCTCGTAGCGGCCGATATCGCGGACAATGCCTTCGTGCTCGGTCCTGTTCATCTGACCGATACGGAGCTTGATGCCGTTTGTTTGCGCCTGTGACAGGAACTCCGGTTCGATGGGCTGCCGTGGTTCTTCCTTCAATACTTCCATTGAATAAATCATATCTGAAATCACAGGTTTTTGCAAGAAATTTTTCCGCTCCGTCTCTTTACGCCCCTTGCGCGAAAACCGGGGGCGCCTTTTTTCCTTATTGACTTTTGCCGGGGCATGCCATATTATCCTTTACTTATGTATGAACTTATGGTTGAATCCAAATTTGCGGCGGCCCATCAACTCCGCGGTTATAAGGGCAAGTGCGAGAAACTCCACGGGCACAACTGGCGGGTGACCGTCGCCGTCACGGCCGAGCGACTGGACGATCAGGGCCTTGCCATCGATTTTCACGACCTCAAGAAATCCCTTCGCGAGGTGCTTGATCAGCTTGAGCACACGTTCCTGAACGATATATTCCCGTTCACCCAGATCAACCCGTCGTCGGAAAACCTGGCCAAGTGGATTTACGACAATTTGACCAAGAAGATCAATGACGATGACCTCGAAGTCGCCAGCGTCACGGTCTGGGAGTCGGACACCGCGTCGGCGAGCTATTTCGAATAGACACTGAAGGCATTTGCCGCAGAGGACGCAGAGAAAGGCCTTGGCGCTTTTCGTCTTCGCGGTAAATTGTTTTTCAGAAGGACTTCAACATGGACAGACACGCCGCCGAAAACATCTTGTCTCTTTCCCAGGACCGCAAGGCCGATTCTGCCGAGGTCTTCATCCGTTCATCCTCGTCCACGAGCATCGAGATCAAAGAGCAGAAAGTCGACGCCTTCGAGCGCGCGAAGGACGTCGGCGCGGGACTCCGCGTTCTCGCCGGCGGCAGGCTTGGCTTCGCGTTCACGACGGACCTGTCGTCGCAGTCGCTCAAAGCGCTGGCACAAGCCGCAATTACAAACGCCCGGAACACCGAGCCCGATCCCTTCCAGTCGATCCCGGTAAAACCCGCCATCCCGTATCAATCCGTGAACATCTACGACCCTGAACTGGTCGCACTCACTGAAAAAGAGAAGATCGGCCGGGTCATGGCCATGGAGCGGGAGGCCTTTGCAGTCGATCAGCGGATCAAGCGAATCCGCAAGGCATCGGCGAGGTTCTCGGAATCCGAAACCCTGATCATGAACACTCACGGCGCGGAGGTTTTCTTTCGCGGGACCGCGGCCTCGTCGAGCATCGAGGTGGTTGCCGAGGAAAGAGGCGAATCCCAGGCCGGCTCCGAGTTCGATGTCAAGAGATTCTATCGCTCGCTGATGATCGAGGAAGTGGGGCGGAGGGCCGCGCAGCGGGCGCTTGACCTTCTCGGGGCAAAGCATATTGAGTCGGTAAAGGCCCCGGTCGTGCTCGAAGCAACCGTTGCCCAGGAATTTCTCGGCATCATGGCGAGCGGGTTCTCTGCCGAG
>DASWAB010000117.1:0-3082 GCA_036391375.1 Nitrospirota bacterium | reverse complement strand
GGTGTTTCTGGTATTCGGCATTATGCCGGGGTTCTATTTCGGAAGCTACGGGGCGCTGGTCATCCTCCAGAGGCTGACGGGCGGACCGGTAGAGCCTAGCTTGATAGTAAGAGCGATTGTGGTGATGGGGATCCTGGTCGGCATCGCCTGCGCGGCGACAGCGAGCCTTGTGGTAGGCGGACTTTTCGGGACCGTCGCCGGACTCGTGGTGTCCGCGCCTTCCGCGATGAAGGCAAAACAAACCGCCGAGAAGGCGTAAAACCGCGATACGGCTCGTGATCCGTACCCGGGTCAGCGATAGAAAACGCAGGAAAACGAAAAGAGATGAAAACAGGCGGTGAGCGATCACCGCCTTTACTTTTAGGTGGCAAAAAGACACTTTCCCCAAAGGGTATCAGGCTGCAATAAAAAAAGCCTCGCATCATTCGAGGCTTTTGAGATAGTTATAAAATTTTTTTCGCGGGGTGCTTAGGATACTTTGGCCACGTTCGCCGCTTGAAGACCCTTGGGCCCTTTCACGACTTCGAAGGTCACCTTGTCTCCCTCGTTCAGCGACTTGAACCCCTCTCCCGTAATCGCCGAAAAGTGCACGAATACGTCCTCACCGTTCTCCTGCGTGATAAAACCGAACCCCTTGCTGTTGTTGAACCACTTCACGACACCATTTGCCATTCTGTTTCTCCTCTGCTTCTTTTTTAAAATTGTCCGGGAATTCTCCACGGATGACTCAAGGATACCGTTTTCTCGGGGACATGTCAAGCTGATAATGCAAATATCTTCATAACGGCTTCCCAGTGAATTTCATCTGCGCATGCGGAGCAATCGTGAATCATTACCTGAATTTGTTCAGGAGATAAAGGATGAGACTGATGAGAATGCTGAGAAGAATGCTCGTGGCCAGCGGGAAATAAACGTGAAGTTTTCCCGCTTGATCAGGATATCTCCCGGCAATTTTCCGGGGAAAGGCGTCTTCTGGAGCAGGAGCAGCGCGAGCCCGATCACGATGAGCACCGCGCCGAAAATAATCAGAGTTTTCCCGATATCACTCATGGCCCTGCTCAGCGAAAAAATCAAGCACCCTTCCCAGGGTAGCGCGCATGTCCCTGCGCGGGACGATCATGTCGATCATGCCGTGCTCGAGCAGGAACTCGGCGCGCTGGAATCCGGCCGGGAGCTGCTGCTTGATCGTCTGCTCGATCACCCTGGGGCCGGCGAAACCGATCAGGCTCTTCGGCTCCGCCACAATGATGTCGCCGAGCATGGCGAAACTCGCGGTGACCCCGCCGAAGGTCGGATCCGTGAGAATGGAGATAAAGGGGAGACCGGCCTCGCCGAGCCGCGCCACCGCGGCCGAGGTCTTGGCCATCTGCATGAGCGAAAGAATCCCCTCCTGCATGCGCGCACCGCCGGATGAGGCGACCGATATAAAAGGCAGCCGCTTCTCTAGAGCCCGTTCCACGGCCCGCGCGATCTTTTCTCCCACTACGGAGCCCATGCTGCCGCCCATGAAGTTGAAGTCCATGACCACCAGCGACACCGGCCTGCCGTTGATCTTCGCCTCGCCGGAGATGACGGCGTCCTTAAGCCCCGTCTTCTTGCGGCTGGACTTGAGCTTGTCCGTGTAATCCTTGAACTTGAGAAAATCCCGCGGGGAAAGCCCGTCCTCCACTTCGAGAAAACTTCCCTCGTCCACGAGATACGGCAGCCGCTCCGACGCCGTGATGCGGAAGTGGTAGTCGCACTTGGGACAGACCTTGAAGTTCTTTTCTACCTCTTTCCGGTAGATGATCTCCTTGCAGTTATCACACTTGACCCAGAGCCCCTCGGGGATCTTGACTTTCTTGGGCGCCTCCTGCGCTGCGCTTGCGGGTCGTTCTTTTTTGAACCACGCCATATCACTCCTGATGAACCGATTTTAAATAACAAAGTTCAAATCCGGTAGCTTGACATCTGGTTTTGCATTTTTGAACTTGTATTAAGACGTGAATCTGCACTAACCTCCGTGTACGGCGAGCACCCCCTGCTTCAACGCCTTGACGAACGCCGCGGCTTTATCGACAAGCTCCGGCGAGTTGCCGTTTTCTTCGATCACTTTGACGAGCGCGCTGCCGACGATCACCCCGTCTGCGCCCGCGAGCGCGATCTGCGCGGCCTGGTCGGGCGTGGAGATGCCGAAGCCGACCGCAACCGGCTTGTCGGTCGCAGCCTTGATCTTCTGGATCGCGTCCTTGATGGAATTCTGGGCGGCAAGCTTTGCGCCCGTCACGCCCGTGAGCGACACGTAATAGATGAACCCCTGGGACAGTCTGCATACGAGCCTGATCCGTTCGTCGGTGCTTGTGGGAGCGAGCAGAAAAATGGTGTCGAGCCCCCCCTTCTTCGCCAGGGGAATCAGCGTCCCCGCTTCCTCAGGCGGAAGGTCCGGGAGGATCACACCGTCGAGCCCCGCGGAGACCGCGTCGTGGACAAACCGCTCCTCGCCGTAGTGGAAGATCAGGTTGTAATAGGTCATGAGGATGAGCGGCATTTTACTCGTTTTCCGAACTTCCGCGACAAGACCGAGCACGTCGGCGATGGTGGTATGGTTCTTCAGCGAACGGATCGCGGCCTTCTGGATCGTGGGGCCGTCGGCCAACGGATCAGAGAACGGCGCACCGAGTTCGATGATGTCGGCGCCGGCCTTTTCCATCTCGAAAATGAGCGTCTTCGTCGCGGCAAGGTCCGGGTCCCCGGACATGATGTAGGGAATAAGAGCGGTCTCGTTCTTTTTTTTGAGGCGATTAAAGGTGTTTTTTATTCTGGACATAAATCCTCATGAATTTCCCTGGCACTTTATTCCGCAATTCGCAATCGTCAGAGCTCCACTCCCTTGATCTTCGCCACCTGCATTACGTCCTTGTCGCCGCGGCCTGAGAGGTTCACGATTACGATCTTGTCCCTGCCGAGCGTGGGCGCGAGTTTGAGGCAATAAGCTACCGCGTGCGCGCTTTCGAGCGCCGGTATGATTCCTTCGAGGCGTGAAAGAAGATCAAAGGCCTCAAGCGCCTCTTCATCGACTGCATAGGTGTATTCGATGCGGCCC
>DASWAB010000116.1:0-2935 GCA_036391375.1 Nitrospirota bacterium | reverse complement strand
GATAAAGGAGATCGCCCCGAGCGCGGAACTCAGGAAATGGTTCAATCATGATCCGGCGAAATGGGGCGAGTTCAAGAAACGGTTTTTCGCCGAACTGGCCGGAAAACCGGAGGCAATCGATGCCATCGCAGCGGCCGCAGTAAAAGGAACGGTGACCCTGCTGTTCGGGTCGAAGGAGGTGCGGTACAACAACGCCGTTGCCCTTAAGGAATATGTAGAGGCAAGAATGCACACCGCCGGAAGGAAGAAAGCAGCGTAGGACGAACTACACAGAAGTCTTTTCCGTGCAGCACGAGCTGCGAGGGGTGGAGAGTGCGGAAGGGGAGGTTGTAAAATGAAGAACGGCAATTTCTATCCCGAGGCGATCCGGGGAATTTCCGAAAAACGGGCAGGCTCCCTTTCTTTGCTGCCTCTGCGAAAGACAAACTTTAGCATTTTTTGATACAATGAATTTATGGAAGCGTTAGTCCTTCCGCAAGACGAGAACAACAGGACCCTCATCAACAACGTCCATCCCGCGTGGAAAAACCCCGAGCCTGCAAGCAGGTACAATCTCGTCGTCATCGGAGCGGGCACTGCCGGGCTGGTGGCCGCTGCCGGGGCCGCAGGGCTTGGAGCAAAGGTCGCGCTGATTGAGCGGCGCCTGATGGGCGGCGACTGCCTCAACGCCGGTTGCGTGCCGTCCAAAGGGATCATCCGCGCAAGCCGTGCTGTCTATGACACGAAGCGGGCCGGAGAGTTCGGCATAACACTTGGCGGGGAGGTCACCGCGGATTTCGGCAAGGCCATGGAACGGATGAGAAAGATCAGGGCCGGCATCAGCTTCCACGACTCGGCGCAGCGCTACAGCAGAGAACTGGGAGTGGACGTATTTATCGGAAACGGCAAGTTCTCGGGGCCGGACGGCATCGAGGTGGAGGGGAGGCGTCTTCGTTTCGCAAAAGCGGCAGTCTGCACGGGAGCGCGGGCCGCGGCGCCGCCGGTCCCGGGGATCGAGGAGGCAGGCTATCTCACGAATGAAAACGTCTTCTGGCTGACGGAGCTTCCGAAGAGGCTTGCCGTCATCGGCGGCGGGCCTGTCGGCTGCGAACTCGCCCAGACCTTTGCGAGAATGGGAAGCCGGGTCACGATCCTTCAGCAGGGAGGGCATGTTCTTCCGCGGGAGGACGCTGATGCCGCCGGGATCATCCACAGGGCGCTCATCAATGACGGCGTCGAACTGCGGCTCCGGGCGAAGATACTTCGAACAGGGAAAAAGGGAAACGAAAAATCCGTCACTGTCGAAGAGGACGGCAGGACCGCCGAACTCCACGTCGACGAAATCCTGGTCGGCGTCGGCCGTACCCCTAACGTCGAAGGGCTGGACCTCGAAAAAGCGGGCATCAGGTATGATCCCGCCAATGGCGTCGAGGTCAATGACCGGCTTCAAACCTCGAACCCCCGCGTCTATGCGGCGGGCGACGTATGCTTTCCGTACAAATTTACCCATACGGCCGACGCGCTCGCACGCATCGTGATCGCGAACGCCCTGTTTAAGGCGAGGCAAAGCGCCGCGTCGCTCGTCATCCCCTGGTGCACGTACACCGATCCGGAAGTCGCGCATGTGGGGATGTACGAAAAAGACGCGAAGGAGAAGGGACACAACGTCCTGACCCTGACGGTCCCGCTGTCCGATGTCGACCGCGCCCTTCTTGACGGCGAAACTGAGGGGTTCGCCCGGGTGCACCTCAAGAAAGGAAACGACAGGATATTTGGCGCGACGATCGTCGCGCGCCACGCGGGAGAGATGATCAATGAGCTTTCCCTTGCAATGACATCGGGGCTCGGTCTTTCCTCGATCGCCAGGACGATCCACCCGTATCCGACCCAGGCGGAGGCGATCAAGAAGCTGGCGGACCTGTACAACCGGACAAGGCTTACGCCGTTTGTGAAGAAGCTTTTCACGGCATGGATGAAATGGCAGAGGTCATGAATCGATCCCATAAATCCCCTTTTTTAAGGGGGACGTTAAAATTTTCCCCTCTCCCCTTTAAAGGGCGGCGGGGGGATACCGCTGTTAGCCCCCTGGCCCCCGCGGGGCTGATCATGCTGCACCTTGTGCACGGGGCGATCGTTCGATGAAGATAAAAAAGGGGAGTTTGATGGATAAAAAAACGCTTCTCATCGTCGCGGCGGTCGCCGTTCTCTTTGCGCTCGAAAGCGTTTTTCCCCACTACCAGGGCCGCACGGCGAGGGTGAGACACGCCGTTCCCCATGTCCTCACGGCAATCATGAACGGTCTTCTGACGAAGTTTGCCCTTGCAGGGGTGACGATCAAAGCGATCGGGTGGGCCGAGGACCATTCGCTGGGGCTCGCGCATCTGCTCCCGCTCCCGGCAGTTGCGAAGCCAATGCTCCTCTGCGTGCTCTTCGATATCTGGATGTACTTCTGGCATGTGGCGAACCACCGCATCGGATTTTTGTGGCGGTTCCACCGTGCCCACCACGCGGACATCGAGATGGATACGACCACGGCCCTCCGGTTTCATCCCGGCGAGCTTGTCCTGTCCACCTTTTTCCGTCTGCCTGTGGTCATCCTGTTGGGGATGAGTTTTGCCCAGCTTGTCTTCTTCGAGACCCTGCTGAACCTGTCCACGCTGTTCCATCACAGCAACCTGGCGGTCCCGGAGAAATGGGACCGCGCGCTGCGGGTGGTCATGGTGACGCCGAACATGCACCGCGTGCACCATTCGGTGGAACGGTTCGAGACGGATTCGAATTTCACGAGCCTCCTGTCGTTCTGGGACCGGCTGTACCGGACGTTCCGAACCAGGGAGGACACGCATACCATCACCATCGGGCTGCCGTCATTCAGGGAATCGAAGTATCAGCGGCTGTGGGGGTTCCTGGCAACGCCTCTCCGGTGACCCGCATGCGGGATGAACGATGATTATAC
>DASWAB010000115.1:0-2594 GCA_036391375.1 Nitrospirota bacterium | reverse complement strand
CAGGTCGGCGCCCCAATCGATGATTTGATGCGCCTCTTCGCGCTGTTTCTTGGTGGGCGCCATCGAATATTCGATGCCCCAGTGGAGAGAAACGATAAGTGTGTCGACTTTTCCTCGGAGTCCTGAAATATCTTTCCGGATGGAATCCAGGACGACCGGCGCGATGCCGCCCTGGTTTTTTCCCGCATAAACGGCCCTCGCATGGGCTACGCCGTAGCCCAGAAAGCCGAAGCGAACGCCTTTTTTGACAATGATCGCCGGTTGCCTGGCTTCGTTGATGTCGGCCCCTGCGCCGAAAAACACGATGCCATTCTCGCTCAGAAGGCGGCGCGTTTCTGCAAGCGGCACCACGCCGTAATCCATCGCGTGATTGTTGGCAAGGTTCATGACGTTGAAACCGGCGTTCTTGAGCGCCTGCGCGGCCTCTCGTGATGCGTGGAAGTTGTACGGCTTCTCCGGGAATGCGGGTGTAATGCTGTTTGTACTGATGATGGACTCCAAATTGCCAAAAACAATATCGCCGCTTCGCAAAGCCGTCGTGATTTGCCCGAAGGGGTAATCGCTCCCCCGTGCCTTCATTACCTTGTCAATATATCTTCCCAGCATGACATCGCCCACTGCGTAGAGGGTCGTTTCAGCAGGCTCGTCACTCGCGGCGGGGGAGGCTTGGACAAGAAAAAAAGCTGAACAGAGAATAATATAAAAAAGGCGAATAATCATTCTATCCCTTTCTATAAAATAGCCGCGATCAACGTGGTCTTCGAAACGCCATTATATTTTTATCGATACTCTGTGTCAATGGATGAATAATTTAGAATCTTCTTGACCCTTTTTGCACGCCCTGTTATAGTCCTTCCATGAAACACAAAATCACCTTTCTGCCAGATAACGTTTCCCTCAACGTAGATGACAACACCAATCTCTTTAAAGCCGTGAAGGCCGCGGGTTTGTATGTGCTCTCGTCCTGCGGAGGGAAGGGCAATTGCGGCAAATGCAAGGTCATCATCAAGGAAGGAACGGTCGAGAGCGGAAAATCCCGGTCGTTTCTGACCGCCGAGGAGGCCGACCGCGGCTATGCGCTCGCCTGCCTCTCCCGGGTCACGTCCAACCTCACGGTCGAGATTCCGCCCGAGTCGCGCATGCAGGCCAAGCACAAGATCGCGACCGGCGCCAGGACCGAGGAACTCATCAAGCTGATGCAGTCCGCCGGCGGATGCCTTGAGTCCCGCATCCGGCGTGTCTACCTCGAGATCGATCCGCCGACGATCGATGACAACATCGCTGATTACGAGCGGCTGAGGAGGGCGCTGGAGAAGACCGGCCTCGACGCCTCGCACCTCCACATGAACTACCTCGTGCTTTCCAAGCTGTCGCACGCGCTGCGGGAGGCGAACTGGAAGGCCACGGTCTCGGTATTTAAGGTGGCGGCCGTGCTCGAAGTGCTCGATATCTTCCCCGGCGACGCCACCAGGACGCGTTACGGAGCGGCAGTTGACATCGGGACCACCACGGTGGTCGTTTACCTCGTGGATTTGACGAACGGCAACATCATCGGCACGTCCTCCGCGTACAACAGCCAGGTGAAGTGCGGCGACGACGTGATCAGCCGCATCGTCTACGCCACGGAGCGAAACGGGCTCAGGGAACTCCAGGAACTCGCCGTGAGCAATATCAACTCCCTTCTTGTGGACCTGGCGGAGAAAAACAACGTGTCGCCCGGCATGATCGACTACATCGTGGTCGCCGGAAACACCACCATGGAGCACCTGTTCTTCGGCATCGACCCTGCCCACATCCGCGAGGAGCCGTATATCCCTACAGCGACGTTCTTTCCGCTGATCCGCGGGAAAAACGTCGGCCTCCGCATCGATCCGCAGGCCATCGTGTACGCTGTGCCGAACGTGGCGAGCTACGTGGGCGGCGACATCACCGCCGGCGTGCTCGTGTCGCAGATCCACAAGCAGGAGAAGGTTTCGCTCTTCATCGACATCGGCACGAACGGCGAGATCGTGCTCGGGAACAGGGACTGGCTCGTGACCGCGGCGTGCTCTGCCGGTCCCGCCTTCGAGGGAAGCGGCATCAGGTTCGGGATGCGCGCCATGGAAGGGGCGATCGAGGAAGTCGAGATAGACTCCCGGACCTATGACGTGAATTTCCGCGTCATCGGCGACGTGAAGCCCATCGGCATCTGCGGCTCGGGCATGATCGACGCCCTGGCGGAAATGTACCTGAACGGCGTGATCGACCAGAAGGGAAAGATCCGGGAAGAGATCGGCTCCAGGCGCATCCGCAGGGGAGAGAGCGGGCTCGAATACGTCCTCGCATGGCGCGTGGAGAGCGCAATCAACAAGGAGATCGTCATCACGGAGGTCGATCTGGACAACCTTATCCGCGCCAAGGCAGCGATCTATGCGGGATTTGCCACGCTGCTTTCCCAGATGGGCATGTCATTCGCCGATGTCGAAAAACTCTACATCGCAGGCGGGTTCGGAAGGTACATCGACATTGAGCGCGCCGTCACCATCGGCATGCTCCCCGATCTCCCCGTCGACAAGTTCCAGTTCCTCGGCAACACGTCGATCATGGGGGCCTAC
>DASWAB010000114.1:0-2528 GCA_036391375.1 Nitrospirota bacterium | reverse complement strand
AAGCCGACCGGAGACCAGCCGCGGGCCATCGACAAACTCGCGGACGGCGTCGTCAAGGGCCTTAATCATCAAGTCCTGTTGGGCGTCACGGGCTCTGGCAAGACCTTCACCATGGCGAACGTCGTCGAGAAAGTCCAGAAGCCCGCGCTCGTGATCGCGCACAATAAGACGCTCGCGGCCCAGCTCTACAACGAATTCAAAGAGCTTTTCCCTGAGAACGCGGTCGAATATTTTGTCTCATACTACGACTACTACCAGCCCGAGGCATACCTTCCGACCACGGACACGTACATTGAAAAAGACTCCTCCATCAACGAACAGATCGACCGGATGCGGCACGCGGCAACGACCGCGCTCTTTGAACGAAATGACGTGATCATCGTGGCATCGGTTTCCTGCATCTACGGCCTGGGTTCTCCGGAAGCTTACCACGGCATGCTGCTCTTTTTGGAGAAGGGGCAGCGCATCGAGCGGAACGATGTCCTGCGAAAGCTCGTGGACATACAGTATACACGGAACGACTTCGACTTCCAGCGCGGGACGTTTCGCGTGCGCGGTGACGTGGTCGAGATATTTCCTGCTTCCTACGAGAACACGGCGATCCGCGTCGAGCTGTTCGGAGACGAGATCGACTCCCTTGTCGAGTTCGATCCGCTTTTGGGGACGCCGCTCCAAAAGCTCGAAAAGATCGCGGTTTACCCCAACAGCCATTATGTGATTCCGGAAGACCGGTACAAGGCGGCCATCGACGGGATTCACGAAGAGCTTCGCGAGCGCATCCAGTATTTCCGCAAAACGAACAAGCTCATCGAGGCTCAGCGCATCGAGCAGCGCACCATGTTCGACCTCGAAATGATACAGGAGATGGGCTACTGTCACGGCATAGAAAATTATTCGCGCCATCTCTCCGGCAGGCAGCCGGGAGAGCCCCCGCCGACCCTGCTCGACTATTTCCCGAAAGACTACCTCCTGTTCATTGACGAATCGCACGCAACGGTCCCGCAGATCGGGGGCATGTACAACGGCGACCGGGCGAGAAAACAGACGCTCGTGGACTACGGTTTTCGCCTCCCATCTGCCTTGGACAACCGGCCGCTTAACTTCGAGGAGTTCGAGGCTCGTGTTCATCAGACGATGTACGTTTCAGCAACGCCGGCTGATTTTGAAATCGAAAAGAGCAGCGGGAGAATCATCGAGCAGGTGATCCGGCCCACCGGACTTACGGACCCCAGGATCAGCGTGAGGGCCGTCAAGGGACAGGTGGACGACCTGTTGAATGAGATCCGCAAGCACGCCGAGGCGCACGAGCGAGTGCTTGTGACCACGCTTACGAAGAGAATGGCGGAGGACCTCACCGAACATTATAAAGAACTGAACGTAAAAGTGGCTTATCTTCACTCGGACATCGACACCCTGGAGCGCGTGGACATCATCAGGGACCTGCGCATGGGGAAGTACGATGTCTTGGTCGGCATCAATCTTCTGCGCGAGGGTCTGGACATCCCCGAGGTTTCGCTCGTCGCCATCCTCGACGCGGACAAGGAAGGGTTCCTGCGCTCCACGCGCTCGCTCATCCAGACCATGGGCCGCGCGGCGAGGAATGTGAACGGCGAAGTCATATTATACGCGGAGAACATCACGGACTCCATGCGGAACGCCATTTCCGAGACGAACCGGCGGCGCATGGCGCAGGAGGAGTACAATAAGAAGCACGGGATCACGCCGCAGACCGTGAAGAAGAACATGACCGTGGCGCTCAGGACTGTGTACGAACAGGATTATTTCACCGTGCCGATTGCCGCGGAAGAGGCGGGCGAGTATGTGCCGACCGTGAACATCCCGCAGTTGGTCGCATCCTTGGAGAAGCAGATGCGCGCCGCTGCAAAGGAACTGGATTTCGAGACCGCCGCGGAGCTCAGGGACAAGATCCGGTCCCTCCGGCAGCAGGAGATGGCGGTGGGGGTGAAGGTAGAGTGATGAGATTGCGGAATGAGGTCTGTGAAAAAATGAAATGACATGATAGACTCCGATGTTTTACCCAATTTATATTGACCATTCATATAATCTATGCTACTGTATTTTGAGAAATAATTCCTTGTTAAAGCAAAAGAGAAATCAAATGACTATTCAATCCGTTTTTCAGATGCCAAGCACTGCCATCGCCAAGGCGATTTCGGCCCGATCGTCGAGTATTACAGCTGCGTTTGTTTCATCGATACTCCCGATCATTCAGCCGACAGATGATGAAATTCTGGAAGCCTTGCGAATTCTTGAGATGGAGCCGGACAATGTCCGCTGCGCGTATTGCGGAGATGATTCAACTGAATGGGACCACTTGAGACCCATTGTTACAGACCAGAGGCCAACTGGATTTATTAGTGAAATTAGGAATCTCGTACCCTCTTGTGGCAAATGCAACCAGTCCAAAGGGAAAAGCCATTGGCGGGAATGGATGCTTGGCTCAGCTAAACGTTCCCCAAAAACGCGCAGAGTAGCCGATCTTAACGCGAGGGTTGAAAGGTTAGAAT
>DASWAB010000113.1:0-2218 GCA_036391375.1 Nitrospirota bacterium | reverse complement strand
CGCCGGACGCAGGGGCGTGATGGTCTTCCATTCAGGGACCGCGTTCAAGGACGGCAAGGTCGTGACCGACGGGGGCAGGGTGCTCGGCGTTACGGGTCTCGGCCCCGTGGTGGCCGCCGCCATCGACACCGCGTATGCCGGTGTGCGCGACATTTCATTCGAGGGGGCGCACTTCCGGAGGGACATCGGCGCCCGCGCTCTCGAGACGGGAAACTGAACTCATGAGGAAAGCCACCCTAACGAATATTGCGGGCTTTTTGAACAGGACACTCCGGGTCAACAAGATCAAGGACGCTTCGGTGAACGGGCTGCAGGTCCGGTCGCGAAAGCGGGGGGAAATCCTCAGGGTCGGTTTTGCCGTCGATGGCTGTCTCTCCACGTTTCAAAAAGCAAAGACGCTGGGCGTCGATCTGCTTGTCGTGCATCACGGCATCAAATGGAGGCCGCAAAAAGACAGGGAACTGGCGGGCCAAAGGGCGGCCTACCTGAAAAAGCACAACATCGCGCTCTATGCCGCGCACCTGCCGCTCGATCTTCATGAGGAATTCGGCAACAATATCCAGTTGTGCCGCATGCTGGATGTGCGGGAACCATATAGATTCGGCAGGTATCACGGCGTTAAAATCGGCTATGCCGGGACCTTCGGCAGGAAACGCAGGGTGGACGCCGTGGCATCGGCCTTGAGCCATAACTTGGATACGACGTGCCGCGTCTTCCGGTTCGGAAAAGCAGGCATCCGTTCTATCGGCATCATCTCCGGCGGAGGCGGAAGCATGCTGGCGGACGCTTCCCGTGAACAGCTTGACTGCTTTCTGGTCGGCGAAATCGATCTGGCCGCATACAATAATGCGAAGGAATACGGCATGAACCTTATCGTCGCCGGCCACTATGCAACGGAGACCGTCGGGGTCAGGGCATTGATGCCGCTCGTCCGAGACTCCTTCAACGTGGAAACGGTCTTTGTGGACGATCCGAAGAATATGTAGCAGAGGCAGCTTCGGTCTTCGCCGGGCTGACACCGGCAAAGTCGTAAAACCTTTTCACCGCTTACTTTTGAATACAACAACATTGTGAAGAAGGGAGTCTCCATGGGAAAACCGATTGTTGGAATACTGATGGGGAGCGATTCGGACCTGCCGGTGATGCAGGAAGCAGGGGCCATGCTCCAGGAATTCGGCATTGAATACGAGATGACGATCGCGTCCGCGCACCGCACGCCGAAAAAAGTGCTTGAATACAGCCAGAGCGCGGAGCGGCGCGGGCTCAAGGTGATTATTGCGGGGGCCGGATGGGCCGCGCACCTCGCCGGAGTGGTGGCGTCGCAGACTACGCTGCCGGTGATCGGCGTCCCCATCGATTCGTCTCCGCTCAAGGGCATCGATGCGATCCTTGCCACGGCGCAGATGCCGGGAGGGGTGCCGGTGGCGACCATGTCGCTCGGCAAGGCCGGAGCAAAGAACGCCGGCGTGTTCGCGGCGCAGATTATCGCCGTCGGCGACGTGAAAGTGGCCAACCGCCTTAAGGTCTTCAAGGTGGAAATGGAACGCGAGGTGGAGGAAAAGGCCAAGCGGCTCGCGGCGATCGCAACGGCCACCGCCTCCGCGCTCCCCGCACGGGAGGCTGAGCCCGTCAGCGCGGCCGTTTTAGACAAGAAAAAGTCACGGCGGCGGAGGAGAAAGAAAAAAGGCGGCGCCTCGCCCGGCCAGGGGCAGGGCGCGTGAACCCCGCAAGAGGCGATATACTGCATGCCAAAACCATTTCCGGTTGTCATTGCATGACGAGGCGGGCTGATATATGTCTTTTCCCGGGTTGAAGACGGAGCTTCGGTGTCTGCCGTGCTTCTACGGGCAGATAGTCCGCACGCTCCATCATGCGGGCGTGAACGGCGAGCGCGGCCGCGGCATTCTCCGCAAGGCGGAGAAGATCATCGAGCGCGCCTCCCTTGACGAGGTGCCCGCCCGGACCACTACGCTCCTCCACCGGCTCCTGCGCGAGGAGACGGGGGTTGATCCCTACGGGAAGGTCAAGGACGCCTACAACCGCATCGCTCTGGAGAAGCTTCCCGCGCTCAGGCGCAGGGCGGCGGGCGCGGCCGACCCATTGGAGGGCGGCGTCCGCGCCGCGATCGCGGGCAACGTGATCGATTTCGGCATTTACGAGAGCATTGATCTGGACCGTTCCGTGGAGGAGTCATTCCTCCTGCCTCTGCCTGCCGCCG
>DASWAB010000112.1:0-4198 GCA_036391375.1 Nitrospirota bacterium | reverse complement strand
TTCTTTTGGTAAACATCCGGCCGTCTGCGCTTTTCATGTCGGGATTTACCAGATATGGATTGGACTCGACTCCCGCCTTCTTTTCGACATACACCCCGCCGTAATTCGCGTTCCATTCCCGCGCCATGACGATGCTGTTGAATAGGGAGCGCGCCTTGGTAAGGTTCTGTTCCTGGATCAGGCGCCGGGTCTGGACGAGCATGTCGGTGAAAACTGCCGCGAGCGTTGCGGCAATAATCAGGCTGGTGGAAATAATGAAGACCTTGTAAATGCTTTTTTCCTTCTTCACCGGCACGTTAACGGCCCTCCACTTTCTTCTTCAATTCATGCAGCTTGTTCAAGGCATCGAGCGGGGTCATGCCGTTGAGGTCCAGCCCGGAAATTTCCTTAAAGAGGAGCCCTGCGTCACTGGTAAACAATCCAAGCTGAGGCTCAGGTTTTTTTTCTCCTCCTTCTCTTTCCCCCGCCCTCGCGCCTCCCGCTTCACGCCCTTTATGGACCGCCACGGGTTCTCCCATGTCATTGAATTCCGCTTCCTCGAGGTTTGCGAGAACTTCCTTCGCCCGCTGGATTACCGCCGGCGGCAGCCCTGCCAGGCGGGCGACCTGGATGCCGTAAGACTTGTCCGCGCCGCCGGGGGTAACGCGCCTGAGAAAGATGATCTGGTCGTTCCATTCTTTGATGGCGACGGTGTAATTTTTTACCCGGTCCATGGTGAGCGCGAGATCGGTCAGCTCGTGATAGTGCGTGGCGAACAGCGTCCGCGCCCGCAGTTTCGTATGGATGTACTCGGCCACGGCCCAGGCGATGCTGATGCCGTCGAAGGTGGAGGTTCCCCTGCCGATTTCGTCGAGGATGATGAGGCTCCGGTCCGTGGCGTTGTTCAGGATATTGGCGGTCTCGTTCATCTCGACCATAAAGGTGCTCTGACCGCGCATAATGAAGTCGGACGCGCCCACGCGCGTGAATATCCGGTCCACGAGCCCTATCTGGGCCTCGCGCGCGGGGACAAAACCGCCCATCTGCGCCATGAGCGTGATCGCCGCCGTCTGGCGCATGTACGTGGACTTGCCCGCCATGTTCGGCCCGGTCAGGACCACGAGTTGGTTTTCCTCGCAGTCCAGAAGCGTATCGTTCGGGATGAATCGTTCCTCGGCAGAGAGCTGTTCGATGACCGGGTGCCGCCCCTCGACGATCTTGAGAATATCTCCGTCAACGATCGCCGGACGGGCATAATTGTTCCTTGCCGCGGCCTCGGCAAGGGAAGCGAGGCAATCGAGGACCGCAAGCTTTCGCGCCATATCCTGGATCCGCACGGTCTCACGGGCCGTTGCCTCGCGTATCTGCTGGAACAGGCGGTATTCGAGGTCGAGAATCTTTTCCTCCGCGCCAAGCACCTTCTCTTCGTACTCTTTGAGCTCCGGGGTGATGAACCGTTCCGCGTTGGCCAGCGTCTGCTTGCGGATAAAATCCTGAGGCACATTCGCGAGGTTCGCCTTTGTGATCTCGATATAATAGCCGAAGACCCTGTTGTAGCTCACCTTGAGCGAACCGATGCCGGTGCGCCCCCGCTCCCGCTGTTCGATGCCCGCGATCCACCCCTTTCCTTCGGAGCTGATAGACCGGAGTTCATCGAGTTCGGCGCTGTGTCCTTTTTTGATTAACCTCCCCTCGCGAAGCGTGAAGGGCGGATCGTCGTAAATAGCTTTATCGATGAGTTGGAAAACATCCTTGAGCTCATCCCAGCTCATCGTCATGTCGTAAATCATCCGGGAACTGCATTCGGAAAGAAGCCCTTTGATAACGGGCAAGGCGGTAAAGGATTGTTTGAGCGCCAGGAGGTCCCGTGCGTTCGCTGCGCCGAGGGAAACGCGGCTGATCAGCCTCTCGAGATCATACACCCCGCCCAGGGCTGCCCGCAGCCTCGAACGAAGCTCGTGGCCCTTCTTCAGCTCCGAGACCGCGTCGAGCCGCTGTTCGATCTCCGCCGCGTCCATGAGCGGATTGAGGAGCCATTCACGCAGTTTCCTGCCCCCCGGAGAAGTGACCGTAAAATCGAGGACCGACAGGAGCGTGCCCCGCGCTGAACCGTCATAGCTGTTCCTGACAAGTTCGAGGTTTCGCTGGCAGGAAGCGTCGAGGACCATGTATTGCCGGGCGACAAAGGGCTTTATGCGGCGAATATTGCCAAGGTTCGTCTTCTGCGTTTCCTCGATATAGCGGAGCGCGGCGCCCGCCGCAGCAACGCCGGCTTTCATGCCGCCGCAGCCGAACCCTTCGAGCGATGCGACCTTGAAATGGTCGAGGAGCGTGCGCAGGGCCGTCGTCATATCGAAGGTCCAGTCGTCGCAGGCATTGACCGCCTGGGTATACTGCCGGAGCAGGCCTGCAAGCCTTGAATCCAGTTCATGTCCCCGGGGAAAAACGATCTCCCGGGGGGTGAACCGGGCGAGAACAGTGTCGAGTTCCGCGAGGTTCTCCGCTCCGGCCACCTCTGCCATGAAAAAATCACCCGTCGAAATGTCGAGAAACGCGAGCCCGTAGCCGTCCCTGGCCGGAAAGAGGGAGGCGAGATAGTTATTGTCCTTGGCGTCGAGCAGGTTCGCGTCGAGCACCGTGCCGGGAGTCACCACCCGGATCACCTCGCGCTTCACGATCCCCTTGGCGAGCTTCGGATCTTCCACCTGCTCGCACACCGCGACCTTGAACCCCCTCCGGATGAGCTTGGCGATATAACCTTCGACCGCATGGTACGGGAACCCGCAGAGCGGCGTTTCGATGCCCTTGGACTTATTTCTGGCCGTGAGCGTGATCTCGAGCACCTTCGAAGCGGTCACCGCGTCCTGGTCGAACATCTCGTAGAAATCGCCCATGCGGAAGAGCAGGATCGCGTCCAGGTGCCGGCGCTTGATCTCGCGGTACTGCTTCATGAGGGGAGTGAGATCGGACATGGTCTGTGTGTAGAAGCCAGGAGTCAGGAGCCGGAAACCGGAAAATAGGAAGTAGAAGTATCAAGCAGCTTACTTACTTCTTCTAATTGGCTCATAGCACCGTCCAATTTTGAGGTCCTTGATCAAAATGAGATAATAACGACACTCTTCGAGCGAGCGCCGGGCGATATTCATCACAGCCCAAGCTTCTCAATCACCTTCTTGATATCTTCCCACACGAGTCTCTTATCGGAGGGATTTCTGAGCAGATATGCCGGATGAAACGTCGGCATGAGCGGGATGCCCTGATACGTTTTCCATTTGCCGCGGAGCGCGGTGATCCCTTCGGTTGTCTTCAGGAGCGTCTTGGCGGCGACGTTTCCGAGTGCGACGATCATCTTCGGTTTGATGGCGGCGAGTTGCTTGACAAGAAACGGCTCACAGGCCTCGACCTCGTCCTGCTCGGGGTTTCTGTTGTCCGGAGGCCTGCACTTCACGATGTTGCAGATATAAACGTCCTCGCGCCTGAGTTTCATGCCTTTGACGATGATGTCCGTCAGAAGCTGGCCAGCGGCGCCCACAAAGGGCCTTCCCTGCTGGTCTTCCTCCTGTCCCGGGCCTTCGCCCACGAAAACAAGCACGGCGTCGGAAGCGCCCTCTCCAAAGACAAGGTTCTTCCGTCCCTTACACAGCTTGCACCTCGTGCACGCCCCGATCTCTTCGCGGACGGCGTCAAGCCCGCCGGACAAAGGCGGTGACGACCTTTCCTCTTCGAGCGCGGGAGCGGCAAAGAGTCTTAGGCGCGCGGCAACCGTCTGTATTGCCGGGGTCCTTCCGGGAGGGCTTGTCTCGACGGCGCTCACCCCGAGGGCCTTTTGATACTCAAGATGCGTTCTGATCTGTGCCACAAGATCCAGGAATTCTCGCTGGAAATCATTCATAAAATCGATCCACTTTTTTGAATTTTATCCGGGGTCTGGCCCGCCTCCGGGTGATCCGATCGGAAACTTCGAACGCGGCCTTAGTTTCCCCACTTTAACTTTGTCCTGAGTATCTCGTAGAAGTTTTTGGAGGGATGCTTGATCAGCTTCATCCTGAAGCGCGACTTTTTGATTTCCACAATGTCGTCCGGCTCGAGCGAAAAGCCGATCTGTCCGTCGAGGGTGAGCGATACGTCTTCGCTCTGCGACGTCAGGCAGACGGAAACCGTTACGGTATCGGGCAGGGCGATCGGCCTGTTCGAGAGCGTATGCGGGCAGATCGGGGTC
>DASWAB010000111.1:0-2971 GCA_036391375.1 Nitrospirota bacterium | reverse complement strand
GCGTGCTCAGCTTTACGTTCTAAGAACGTGCCACACTGGTGCTTATAATGATTAAATCAAAACCCCGGTGGAGCGATCCTCCGGGGTTTTTTGTTTCCTCCGAAAGCGCCGCGCGGGACGGCCAGTACTAAAAATATTCTTGAATGCTAAAATATTTTGTGATACCATGAGCCATTCTTTTTCCGGTCGTTTCTGAGTTCGTAGGGGGGGGAAGATGGACCCGGAACACGATCAATATTATCAGGACCTGATCAACGCGGTTTCCGAGCCTCTCCTGCTCATCGACAGCGGGCGGACGGTTCGCATGGTGAACGACGCGTTTCTCGCGATGCAGGGCGCCGCGAGCGAAGACGTGATCGGGAAGCCATGCTTCGCCGTGCTTCACCGCCGCGAGGCGCCCTGTCAACTGCCCTTCGGCGAATGCCCGCATATCGGGGTATTCGAAGCGGGGAAATCCGCCGTCGTCACCCACCGCCATTTTACCGCGCAGAACAAAGAGCTTGTGGTGGAACTCGCCGCCTCGCCCGTCCGGGACAAGGACGGCAGAGTCGTGCGCATGGCCGAGGTGGTGCGGGACGTGACCGAAGGCCGCCGCCTGAGGGCGGAGGCGCGGCAGTCGCTCGATTTTCTCGCGAGCGTGCTCGAAGGCATCGGCGAGGGCGTGGTGGTGGTGGACAGGCAATTCCGCATTCTTACGGCCAACAAAGGCTACCTCGGGCAGGTCGGCAAGAACTGGCAGGATGTGATCGGCATGACCTGCTACGAGGTTTCCCATCATTTCACTTCCCCCTGCAGGGACACCGGCCACGATTGTCCGGTCAAGATCGTGTTTGAGACCGCCTCCGAGGCGCGCGCGATCCATACGCACTACGATGAGGGAGGCGAAAAGATCTACGTGGAGTGCCACGCCTATCCGATACAAGACGACTCCGGCCGGGTCGTCAGGGCCATCGAGACCATACGCGATGTGACGGAGCAGGTGCGCCTGGAGCAGAAGCTCAAGGAGTCCGAGGAAAAATACCGCGACCTGTACGATCACGCGCCGGACGGCTACTACTCGATTGCCGGGAACGGCCTGATCGTCGAGGTGAACCATACCTTCCTGAACATGCTCGGATACCGGCGCGAGGAAGTCGTCGGAAAGATTTTTATCGACGATTTGCTGCTGAAAGAGAGCGTCGGCACCTGCCACGCCAGGTTCCCGGAGTTGAAAAAGACCGGCAGGATGACGGACGTCGAGATCACCATGAAGAAAAAAGACGGCTCGCCCCTGCCCGTCGTGGTGAGCGCCACCGCCGTGTACGACGCCGGCGGAACGTTTGTGATGAGCCGGTCCATGATCCGGGACATCACGGAGCGAAAGAAGGCGGACGAGGAACGGCGGAAACTCGAGGAGCAGCTCTTCCAGTCCCAGAAGCTCGAAGCCCTCGGCACGCTGGCGGGCGGCATCGCGCACGATTTCAACAATCTGCTCGCGTCCATCCTCGGCTACGCGTCGCTGGCCAAAGCGGACCTCACTTCGGGGGACCCTGTCTATCAGCACGTGGACATCATCGAGAGCGCGTCGCTCCGCGCGTCGGAGCTCACGCAGCAGCTCCTTGCGTTCGCCAAGGGAGGGAAATACGACCCGAAGCCGAACGATATGAACGCCGTCGTCCGGGACGCGGCGTCGCTCCTCTCCAGCACGGTCGGCAAAAATATCGCGGTCTCCGTGCAGGAGGGAGAAGGCCTCAGGCCCGCGCTGTGCGATGCGGGGCAGGTCCAGCAGGCGATTCTGAATATCTGCATCAACGGGCGCGACGCCATGCCGAAGGGAGGGACGCTTACGCTCAAGGCGGAGAACGTCTCCCTCTCCATCGACGATGTGCAGTTTTTCGTGGATGTCCCGCCGGGCGACTATGTCCGCATTTCCGTATCCGACACGGGTCTGGGCATGGACCGCGAGACACGGAAACACATCTTCGAGCCGTTTTTCACCACCAAGAAAGAGGGGACGGGGCTGGGGCTCTCGCTTGCCTACAGCATCGTCAGGAAGAACAACGGATTCATTCAGGTCTACAGCGAGCCGGGGCGGGGCTCCCGTTTTCAGGTAAACCTTCCCGCCTGCATGACGGAGGAGCTGTGCGCCAAAAAAAGGGAGATCATCGATCTTCGGCGGGGGTCGGAGACGATCCTCGTGGTTGACGATGAACCGGCGATAACGGACCTCGCCCGGCAGATACTCAGGCGGTACGGGTACTCCGTGCTCACGGCGGGCGAAGGGCGGGAGGCGGTCGAGCTTTACCAGCAGCGGCGGGGCGAAATCGCCGCCGTCCTCCTCGACATGGTCATGCCCGGCATGGACGGGAGGGATGTGTTTGCCCGCCTTCGCGCGATCAACCCTTACGTAAAGGTGATCGCCTCGAGCGGATACGGCCAGGACCGGGACGCCGATGATCTCCTGAAACAGGGGGCGGCCGGATTTGTACAAAAACCCTACCGCATCGCGGAGTTGGTCAGGGTGGTGGGGGATGTGGTGGAGAATAAGAGCAGAGTCCAGGGTCCGGCAGTCAGTGACCAGTAAAAAAACCGATGGTCCCGTATTCTTTCACAGAATTTCCTGCGCCCCGGCGCCCGGGTTCCGGCTGCTGATTTACGGGTTCTGCAGTTTCGCCGCTTTTACCACATGCTTGAGCAGCACGCGCGTGGTCACCGTGCCCACGCCGCCCGGGACCGGCGTGATCGCCCCGGCCGTTTCCTTTGCCGCATCAGTGTTTACATCGCCGACGAACTTGTCTCCCTCGGGGTTGATGCCCACATCCATTACCGTGGCGCCCGCCTTGATATAATCCGGTGTGATCATCTTCGCCTTGCCGATCGCCGCAACCACGATATCGGCGCGCCTGCACACGCCGGGCAGGTCCTTGGTCCTGGAGTGGCAGACGGTCACGGTGGCGTTTTCCTGGAGCAGCAGCATGGCCATGGGCTTGCC
>DASWAB010000110.1:0-2711 GCA_036391375.1 Nitrospirota bacterium | reverse complement strand
TTTTTCTCCTCGAATCGCCGGGCGCAGGCCTCGCTGCAGAAGGAGTATAGCGTGCCGCCGATACGGCGGGTTACGGCGCGATTCTTGATCACATAGGTGCGGCATTCCGGGTCGAGCACCATTTCCTCCCCTCGGGACGCGGAACGGGGCTTGTCCTTTTTCCGGGAGGACTCGATCGCCGAGCGGGATATCGCCCTGACCGCGTAGTAGACGACCAGGATGATGAGGAGGAACTGGAGGCCGCGCATTACTGGCAGCCCTCCGTAGTCGCGGTGTTTATGGCGCCTGTTTTTTCCATTTTTCCGTACGTCGTAATGCACCTCCGCATGCTGTCCGCAAACGGATGGTTCGGCGCGAGTTGAAGAAGTTCCTGCCAGATATGAACAGCCGCTTTATAATTTTTTTTATCATGGGCATAGACGACGCCCAGGTTGTAGCGGGCGTTCAGATGGGCCGGGTCATGCCTGAGCGCCGTGAGATACTCGGCGAGCGCGCGGTCCGGCATGCCGATATTCCGGTAGGCGGTGCCCATGTCCGTACGCACGTCGGCGTTCCGGGAGTCGATGCGGAGCGCGTGCTCATACATCATGATGGCCCTCTTCCACTGGTCGCTGTCAAAATATGCGTTTCCGAGCGCGATGACGGCGGCAAGGTTATTGGGGTCATCCTTCAGGATAGTCCGGTACTCTTCGATGAGACCGTAATAATCCGGGTTCTGGATGCTCCCGGCCTTTCCGGCGTGCTCCGTTGCGGCGGGGACGGCAGGAGCGCTCTTTTCACTCGTCTTGCCGCTCTTGCTGCATCCGGACAAAAGCGATAGGCAGAGGACCGTCACGATCAGCCCGTTTTTCATGATTGACCACCTGCGGCCGCGCCGGAGGGGGCGCGGCGTTTTGATCAATGCCTGAAATGCCGCATTCCCGTCATGAGCATGGCTATGCCATGCGCGTTCGCCGCCTTGATTACTTCCTCGTCCTTGAGCGAACCCCCCGGCTGGATCACGGCGGTCGCGCCTGCTTTTGCCGCCTCGTCAAGGCCGTCGCGGAACGGGAAAAAAGCGTCCGATGCGAGCGCCGTCCCCTTGAGAGGGGACCGGGCTTTCATCACCGCCAAGCGGACCGAATCGAGACGGCTCATCTGGCCCGCGCCGATCGCGACGGTCCGGTCCTTTGCGGAGAAGACAATGGCGTTCGACTTCACATGCTTGCATACTTTCCAGGCGAAGGCAAGCGCCTCGTATTCGTCGTTCGAGGGCTTTCGCGTCGTCGCGACCGTCAGCGCCCTGATATCCGCGATTGCGCCGAGGTCGCGGTCCTGATAAACGAGCCCGCCCGCGATCTTCTTCAGGTCCATGCCTTCGGGCGCGCCCGTGATGCTCGGGCCGACATCGAGGAGGCGGATGTCCTTTTTCTTTTTCAGCTCGTCGAGTGCGTCGGGCGCAAATTCCGGCGCAACCACCACCTCGACGAACGTGGACGCGAGTTCCCGGGCGGCATCGAAGTCGACCATCCGGTTGAAGGCGATCACGCCGCCGAAGGCCGCTACCGGGTCGCAGTCGCGCGCCTTGCGGTACGCCTCGACGGGACTTTCCGCCACGGCAACGCCGCAGGGGTTGTTGTGCTTCACGATCACCGCCGCGGTCTGCCCGTACTCCTTTGCGAGCTCAAGCGCGCTGTTCGCGTCGAGGAAATTGTTGAACGACATTTCCTTGCCCTGAAGCTGCTTGGCAAGGGCCACCGACGGCTCCTTGCGGCCGAATTCGCGGTAGAACGCGGCCTGCTGGTGCGGGTTCTCGCCGTAGCGCAGGTTCTGCACCTTCTCGAACTGGAGCGTGAGGATGTTCGGGAAGCGGGTCTTCTCGTCGGCCGGCACCTGGCCTTCGAGGTACGCGGAGATCGCGCTGTCGTAGCGCGCGGTGTGGAGGAAAACGGTCCGGCAGAGTTCGAAGCGCGTCTTCGCGGAGACCTCCCCGGTTTTCCGGAGCTCTTCGAGCACCCGGCCGTAATCGCGGGGCGAGACCACCACGGCGACGTCGGTGTAGTTCTTCGCGGCAGAGCGCAGCATGGTCGGCCCGCCGATATCGATGTTTTCGATGGCCTCCTCGAGTTTGCAGCCGGGCTTGGCTACGGTCTGTTCAAAAGGGTAGAGGTTCACGACCACGAGATCGATCGGTTCGATGCCGTGCTCTTTCCATTGTTTCATGTGTTCGGGATTGTTCCGCCTGCCGAGGAGTCCGCCGTGAACCTTGGGGTGCAGGGTCTTGACCCTGCCGTCGAGCATCTCAGGGAACCCCGTGAACTCGGACACATCCTTCACCTTGACGCCGCCGTCCCGGAGCAGTTTTGCGGTGCCGCCGGTGGATAATATTTCGATGCCGAGTTTTTCGATCCCCTTGGCAAAATCCAGAATGCCTTCCTTGTGCGATACACTGATGAGCGCGCGGGTCACTTTTGCCACGATGAGTCCTCCGGGAAATGATTTGTTTTTTTATCAGTGGAATTTCAAGTTGGCGTAAACTGTGTTGAATTGTAAACCAAAAAGGCGGAAAAAGTCAATTTAATAGATGGGGAGGTAGTGTAAAATCCTCTGTGTAAAATTTACTGTAGAAAAGAAAAAGGGTGTATTCTCCTTTTGGCGATCTCAAACGAGAAGAGGAGGAATACACCCAATGGCAGTGAAAACACTACCGGAATTAAAAGTATCAGATTTGG
>DASWAB010000109.1:0-2786 GCA_036391375.1 Nitrospirota bacterium | reverse complement strand
GATCGATTTCGAGAACATCGACGCCGGGACCTTCGACTGGGCGAAGGAATTCGACGAACAGGTGAAGTCGAGCCTGCTCGGCGGAAATCACGATGCGCTGATCGACTATCGCTCTCTGGGAGACGCCGCGGCGCTCGCCGTACCCACCCTCGATCACTACCTCCCGATGATCTATGCGGCCGCCCTCCGGGAAAGGAACGAACCGATCACCTTCACTCACGAGGGGTTCCAGTACGGCTCGATCTCGATGCGGTGCTTCAAGATCGGGTGAGCAAGCGAATCTACCACTGAGACACTAAGATACAGAGAAAAAAACAAACATCAGAGAGTTTCTCCGTGCCCTCTGTGGCTCTGCGGTTAAAACAGGCTTGTTTACTTGATTTCTCAGAAATGCCCCTGGTCATGGCGTTTTTCATGCGCAGGACGCCGTCCGAATCCCGCGCTTCGTCCCCAGGCGCTTACCTGCCAGTTGTCGAACCTGCTCATTTCCGGTATCCAGGGCGGAAGAGACAGCCGTTGCAGGAGGGACAGCGAATAAACGTAGGGCTCGTACATGCGGCGCAGCTCCGCAAGCCGCTCCGCCGAGTCGGACCGGGTCTGGAGTCGCATTTTTTCGCGGGCCAAAAATTCCCGCATCGTGTCCAGGTCCTCCTGCGGCAGACGGTTGACCTTGGGTTCCCGAGGCGGCGTGTGCAGCACGAGCGCAAGATCGACGACCGCGTGCCGCGCCATGGCAAACGTAAGCTGGGCTTGACGCACGCTTTCTCCCTCCATGTGAGTGATCACAAACGCGCAGGTGTCAAGGATGGCGGTAAGGGCCGCGAGCCAGGACTGGTTGTCGTGCTGGGACCGGAAATAGACAAGCACGGGATAGGAAAGATGGCTTTCGAGCAGTTCCGCCGACCACCGCTCCCATTCGTGAAGTAGGCGCGAAAGCGAGTCCACGGTATGGTCCTGGGTGTGCCGTCGTATGATTTCAAGCGCCGAGGGGGGGGAGCCGGCCCGTGCGTCGAGGAGCGATATGTTGACCTCTCTGCGCGAAAACGACTGATTGAGCGCCGGAAGATAGCTGATCACCATCGCGAGAAATCCGAACCCCATCCCCGCTTCGATCACGATAAGCGCCCGCGCGAACCCTGCATGCGGCGCGACATCGCCCAGACCGAGCGTGAAAAACGTGGTCCCGCTGAAATACAGGCAGGCCCCGAAGGTCACCGCGCCCTCGGGCGTTTTGATGGCGTGGCCCATGGCCCAGTACAGGAGCGCATACCCGAAAATGAGCACCGCGGCCCAGAACCCCAGAAGCGCAGGCAGAGAGAACGGTCCGTAATAACTGAGGAAATTCTCCCGCGATTTTGCGCTTGAAAACATCCGCGCCAGCTTCGCCCAGCCGGGCCACGTCGCCCGGTAGAAGAGCCTCACCAGGCGCACCCTCCGCGTCACACGGCGCGGCAGGACCACGGACTCGAATGCGTCCACGATGACAATAACGATGAGCGCGGTCCCCACTATGACGGCAAGTATCGACATACGGCCACATCTGCTCCGATACCTCCATTATATCAAAAGAGGATGTTGATTATCCGGCATTAGGTGAGGGTGAATGATTCGGACGGCGATTTTAGATCTGCTACTTCAGTATCTGGAAGAGGTTGCTGTAGTCGTCGGTCCAAACGCGGACATCGGTCCGGGCAGCGGGCTTGTCGGCCGCTTCGAGGATCGCGGGCGAATTGATGGGCGCCGATGAAACGAGCGCCCAGCGCGCCCGGTAGAATTTACGCGCCTGGTCCGATGCGTTCGAGACGACCACGACATGCTTATCGAGAGCCGCCGCGAGCTTCTCCACGACCGGAACGAGGTCGAGATGCGCGTTGGTGATGTTGAGCGCGAGGATGCCGGAGGGCTTCAAATGCCTGAAATACAGCTCCAGCGCCTGTTGGGAGAGCAGGTGGACCGGCACCGCGTCGCCGGAGAAGGCGTCCGCAACGAGCAGATCGTAATGCTGCGCCGGCTCCCTTTCGAGAGAAAGCCTGCCGTCGCCCAGAACGACCTCCGCTTCCCCCCGGCACTCCGGCAGGTAAAAGAACCTGGTCCGGGCGATCTCTTCGACAAGAGGATTAAGCTCATAAAACCGGATCACGTCGCCGGGCTCCGCGTATGCGGCAAGCGAGCCCGCGCCCAGCCCGATGACGCCCATGCGCAGGGACGACCTGCGAAGGTGCCTGATCGCCAGGCCGACGCCTGACCGGGGGCCGTAGTAGGTGATGTGTTCGCGCCGTCTGGCGGGCAGCGTGAACTCGGCGCCGTGGTCGACAGTCCCGTGGACAAGCATGCGGTTTTCGTCCTGCGTCCCCTTGTCGTATTCCTGGACGCGCAGCCCGCCGTAGAAGTTTCTCGCCATGAGCAGGGAGGATTGCCGGTAGGAGGACGCGTAGATCCCCGCCGCGAAAAACACGACTACGGCGGCGGCAAAGCCGGCGGCGATCGTGAAGCGCCAGGCGCGATAGTCGATCAGCGCGAGCATGAGGACCGCGCAGGCAATGAGCGCAATCGGCAGCTCGAAATAGCCCTGAAGGAATTTCGGCGCGGCAAGCCCCACGAGCAGTCCCCCCAGGGCCCCGCCGGCGGAAAGCATGAGGTAGAATGAGGTGAGATGGCGCGCGGGAGGCTTTCTCCGCACCAGCTCGCCGTGGCAGAACATGCACACGAAGAAAAGCCCCGCGCAGAAGGCCGGGATGACGATCCTCAGGTTCGTGCGCGAGTTCCAGTGCGACAGGCCGTACGCC
>DASWAB010000108.1:0-2663 GCA_036391375.1 Nitrospirota bacterium | reverse complement strand
TTGATTTTCCATCTAGATTAACAGTTATATTCTCCATTTATGCTCCTTAGATTACCTTAACTTTTACAGTATAAGTCTCACTCCAGTCCCATTCTCCGCGTCCGTGAGAAAGAACCTGAGGGTCAGAACCTGAGCAGGGTCAGAACCTGAGGGTCAGGTCTTTTTTGTTGCAATTACCCCATTTCCTTCGCTTTTTTCTCTCTTCCTTATATATTCCATCACTTCATTCAGGTTCTTAAACAACCCAAATCCATTTCCCGCATACGCCTTGTTCCATGGAAAGAGCAGCCCTGCTCCGATTGCCTTGTGCTGAACGGCTTTTTCCAGGGTGTGCGGGGCATCGTCCACCACGGGCAACCTCTCAGCAGATTCAGGTCTTAAATGTTTATATTCCCTATGCCGCCGTCCTCGTCACCACCTTATAGTCCAGCCCCAGAGCAACCAGCATGTTGAAGAGCACATCGAATGTGACCTTCGCTGTGCCGACGCCCGACTCGATCTGCGCTACCCGCGCCTGGCTGATCCCGAGCTTCTTTGCGAGGGCGGCCTGGGACAGGCCTTTCCCCTTGCGCGTCTTGATGATTAATTTGACCAGCCGCTGCTTTTCGCGGACCTCGGCGACATTGGCGCCCAGCGACTTTGCCAGTGCTTCAACACTTGTTTCCTTCCATGCCATGATCAGATCTCCTTCAGTCTCTTATGAATGATCTCCAGCTCGCGTCGGGGCATGGTCTGCGTCTTCTTGCGGAACGCGTGGACCAGGTAGATCGCTTCGCCCTTCTTGAGATAGTAGACAACCCGGACCTGGCCTGCCTTGTCGCGGAACCGGAGCTCATGCAGGCCGGGATGGATCCCCGCGAGGCTCCTGCTGAGCGGCATTCCGAGCGTTTGCCCGCTTTCCAGCAGCAAGAGCGCGTCGGCCACCTCGAGCCTTGTTGCTTCGGGCAGGCCAAGCAGAAAATCCTCCACAGGGCTCCTGCCGCCCGCAGTCTGATAATATCGTATCTTCATCTGATTATAAGCTATTGCTTATTATAAGGCAAGACTTATATTCAGCCCTCCTTGCCGTGTGCGGACTTGAGGGCGGGCTTAAGAAACGTGGAAGGCGCTTATCTCTGTCCAACATTACCCTCTGACCACGAATGAACAATATCTTCTGCGCAACAACTTCTATCGGCACCAATGATTTCATGTGCTCTCCCAACGGGAATAGGGGCGCCGGGTTGCATTTTGGTGCAGATGAAAACTCGCAAGGGGGTTAATTTCAAAAACATTACTACAGGTGGGTGAAAAAGTCCAGCAAGTTTAAAGACAGGGAAGGATGAAGCGAGTGCGGAGTGCGAAGTGCAGAATCGCGATTGCCGGGCGCGTTGCAATCCGCATTTTACTGAATAATTACTCTGTCCCCCGGCACGATCCCCGATCCCGCGGCCGTTTCGAACACCCATTTCACCGGCACCCCCGAGCCATAAAACTCTCCGCTTCCCGGCAGGCAATGCGGGGCGACTTTGACGACATGTCCCCCGGGGCTGACAAAGATGATATCGATCGGGAAGGCCACCGTCCCCATCCAGAAAGTCACGGCCTCGGGCTTTTCAAAAACGAAGAGCGCGGCCTCATTCTGTTTGAGCGGCCTGAAGCCCTGGAGCCCTTTTGCCCGTTCCTCATCGGTTTCACATAGGAGCGCCACCGAGAAGGTGCGGCTGCCGGCGGCATTCCAGCGGGGAGCCGCGGTCACGGTTATCCGCATGGCTTGTCCCGCCGAAGCACCAGTTTCTTCGCCATTCTTTGTTTTTAAAACAGCGGCGACGGCCTCGTCGAGCGTAATCACTCCCGTGACGATCATCAGCACAGCGCCCGCGAGCGCGCCAGCGGGCCTGCCGATGTGCACGCGCGGGACCTGACGAAGGCCGGTAGGGAGGGACGTCATGATAAAGGTGACAAGCGCGGTAATCACGAAATCACTTTACCATAGATTCGGAGAAAAATTCAAGCATAGAGGCGAAAAACCATTTGCCAACTTCGGCGGCCTGCGTTAATATAAGAACCTCTCTGCATCTTTTCTTTTTTCTAAAGGGTTATCCATGCTCCAGGTTACGAACCTCGAAAAAGCCTACGGCAAGCAGGTGCTCTTCGACGGCGTCAGCTTTACAGTAGGTCCGCGCGAGCGGGTCGGCCTTGTAGGCCGCAACGGCCACGGAAAATCAACGCTCTTTCGCATTATCCTGAGCGAAGAGCATTACGACTCGGGCGCCATCACGATGCCGTCGGGCTACACCGTCGGCCATCTGTCCCAGCACATTCACTTTGCCGGGGAGACGGTCCTTGCGGAGGCATGTCTCGCGCTCCCGAAAAACGAGGACCATATCGACGAGACGTACAAGGCCGAAGCCATCCTCCACGGCCTCGGCTTCACCAATGATGACTTCAGCCGCCCCCCCTCGTCGCTCTCCGGCGGGTACCAGGTCCGTCTGAATCTCGCCAAGGTGCTCGTGTCCGAGCCAAACCTTCTCCTTCTGGATGAGCCCACGAACTACCTCGACATCGTCTCGGTCCGCTGGCTCACCCAGTTCCTGCGCGCCTGGCGGAACGAGATGATCATCATCACCCACGACCGCGACTTCATGGACAGCGTCACGACCCATACCATGATTATCCACCGC
>DASWAB010000107.1:0-2264 GCA_036391375.1 Nitrospirota bacterium | reverse complement strand
AGCCCGCGCACCGAAAACAACACCTATGCCATGCTCAGCCCCGCGCTGGCCGTTTTTCTTGCTTCGGCGTTTGTTCTTGAACACAGGCCGGGGCAGGGCTCGCTGCTCGCCGCGATGGCCCTGCTGCTGGCCGGAAGCAGGATTGTCGAGCGGCTGCTCGCGCCCCATGCCGAACAGGTATGGCTGTCTCCGTTCATCGCGGCGGCGTTTGCCGTGTACGCGCTGGTCCGCTTGTTTGCCGACGCTTCCAATCCGTTCGCGCGGGAGAAGGTCTCCCCCACAGGTCGCGCATGAACATTGTCGTCATTCTTCCCACCTATAATGAAAAAGAAAACATCGGGCTCATGATCAGGGCGCTCCAGGAACAATTTTCACGGATCGGCCATAGCATGAGCATCCTCGTCGTGGACGACAATTCCCCGGACGGGACCGCCGACGTTGTCCGGTCTGAAATGCGCAGGTCCCGGAACGTGTTTCTCATCACAGGCCGGAAAGAGGGCCTCGGCGCGGCGTACATCCGCGGCATGAAACACGCGATCGATGAGCTCCGCGCCGACGCGGTCATGGAAATGGACGCGGACTTCTCTCACGACCCCGCAGACGTCCCGCGGCTCGTCGAGGGCCTCGACAGCGGCGCGGACTTCGTGATCGGCAGCAGGTACGTTCCCGGCGGAAGCATCCCGGCAGACTGGGGCTTGCTCAGAAGAATGATCTCGCGATGGGGGAACGTTTTTGCGCGGTATGTGGCGGGCATGCTCGCGGTAAAGGACTGCACCGCCGGCTTTCGCGCGATCCGCGCAGCCGTCATCCGGCGGATCGACCTCGACGCGCTTCGGGTCAAAGGTTATGCATTCCAGATATCGCTCCTGCACGAGGCGATCATGAACAGAGCGATCGTGCGCGAAATTCCCGTCCATTTTGTGGACCGGAAGCGCGGCAGCACAAAAATGGGGATTTCGGACATCACCGAATTCATGCTCAACGCCTGGTGGATCCGGCTCGAGCGGAGCAAAACGTTCCTCAAGTTTTCCGTCGTGGGGGCAAGCGGCGTCGTGGTGAACCTCGTCTCGTTCACCCTGCTTATGAAGGCGGGCATGCACAAGTTCATCGCCTCCCCGGTCGCGATCGAGCTCTCCATCCTTACCAACTTTGTCCTGAACAACTTCTGGACGTTCTCGGAGCGGGACGTGAACGACAAAATCCATATCCGGGGCCTGAAGTTCAACATCATCTCCTTCATCGCTTTGGGCGTCAGCTACTCCACGTTCCTGCTCCTGAGCGCGCTCGATCCCGCGGGCATTCCGCAGGTCCATCAGGCGGTCGGCATCGTCCCCGCCACCCTCATCAATTATTTTTTGAATTCCTACTGGACGTTTAAAGAGTAGCGGCGCACGATGGCCCCGGCTCTTGAAGAGGCGCTCCCGGCAATCAACCTTTCCTACGATATCTCCGCCGGCTCAGAGAGCTGCTGATCGAACTCTTTCGCTCTCGCGTCATGCTCATTCGTCACGGATTCGAGCTCCGCGAAGAGCTCCTCGACCCGGGCCTTGCTGTCGCGCACGGCCTGGGACAGCTTCCTGATCATCAGGGCCTCGCCCCTGACCGACGCCTCAAGCAGCCGCTGCGTGTCCTGCTCAACAGCGTATTCGAGCTTTGTGATTTCTTCTTCGAGCGCCGCGATCTTCTTCTTGAGATGCGCCAGGGCCTTTGACCGCTCGGAGACGATGGACGAACGCTGCTTCTTCGCGCCCTTCCGGCCGGCGTTTTTGTCTGCCTGCTGTTTTTTCCCTTTCTTCGCGCGCACCCCTCCCTCGTCGCTCCAGCCCACGCGTTCGAGGAAGTCGAGGTAGGTCCCTTCGAAGACCGATACGGCGTCATTGTCAAAGACGATCAGCCTGGTAGCGACGGCCTCGAGGATCATTTCGCTGTGGGTCACGATGACGACCGCGCCGTCGAAGGCATCGATGGCCTCGATCAATGAATCGATGGACTCCATGTCGAGATGGTTCGTTGGCTCGTCGAGCATGAGGAGGTTGGCCGGCGAGACCAGAAGCTTGCCCAGGAGCACGCGGCTCTTTTCTCCGCCGGAGAGCACGCTCACCTTCTTGAGCGCGTTGTCCCCCTCGAACATCATGAGTCCGCAGATCGCGCGCGACTCGCCCTGCGCATTATCCGGATGAGCGTCCATGATCTCCTGCAAGGCGGTTTTTTCCGGGCGGAGGCGGTTGATGTTGGTCTGCCCGAAGTAGGCGATCTTCGTGTTG
>DASWAB010000106.1:0-7319 GCA_036391375.1 Nitrospirota bacterium | reverse complement strand
AGCCCCACGATTATTACACCGGGCCCTGGTACTATTACCTGCCGCGGCTCGCCGCAGGGATGTTCCCGTGGACCATACTTCTCCCCCTCCTCGCGCTCAGATCAAAAGACGGGGGACAGGAGAAGAACGATCTCGGCCGCTATCTCTGGATATGGTTCCTGGTGCCCCTGCTCTTCTTTTCCATCTGCCGCGCCAAGGCGAACTATTACATAATTGCGGCCACCCCGCCCCTGGCGTTTTTACTGGCCGAAAAAATCAATCGCCTGATCGAGGAAAAGAGCATGAAGGGCCCGCTGTTTCTCGTCGGGCTGGTTCCCCTTGCCGGGATCCTGGCCGTCTCCCTCCTCGCCCCGCAAACGCACGACAGCGGCCGGCTTGCCCCTTTGTTGGGGGACCGGGGAACCTTGGTATGGTCGTTCCTCGTCTGCGTCGGCATCGCCGCCCTGTCCCTGGCGCTGCTGGTCATAGACCGGCCCGTCATCGCCCTCTCTGTCCTGGCGTTCAGCTGTGTCCCGTTGCTTTTTTTCTTTTTCCACATCGCACGAGAGGCCGGGCCCCTGATTTCCTCGCGGGAGCTTGCAGCTTTCATACGTTCATTGCCGGAGCAGCGGGAGATATTTCTCTACCGCGACTTTGAGGATGTTTCGGCCCTGCCTTTTTATCTCAAGAAACAGGTCTCCCTCATCGACAGCGACAGCGGCGATCTCTCGTTCAGCATCAGCCGGGCCGGCCAAAACAAACGGTTTCTGTCCTCCCAGGAGTTCATTCGCAAGAGCCGCCGGGAAAAATCCTTCGTCGTCGTTCTGGAAAAGCGCCTGGACGAGTTCCGGCCCACCGCTGCAGCCGCGCGCCTGGTCTCGATCAAAAAAATAGGAAGAACGCATGTGTTCGCCGCCAAGACCGGGGCCGGCGCGCTTCCCGTCTATTATGAGCCATAATCGGCGCCGGCAGTGCGCGAGCCCGCCCTTTTTCGCGCGAACTCAAGCTCTTCCTGCCGGGTCCGGATAAGACCGTCGAGTTTGGCGTCCAGAAGATACGCAAGGATTTCGCGGTAGCGCGGTCCCGGTGGGATGCCGAGCCCTTTGAGATCATCGCCGCTCAGCATCACCTTGACGTTCCGGAGGTGGGTCAGGTACAGGGAAATGTATTTTTTGGCCCGGTCCTGCCTTGCCTTGGCCATCATGAGGAGGAGAGCTTCTCCGTCCAGCGGCGCAAGGAGTCCGTAGATGCGGCTCGGCGGGGGCTCGGGCTCCCTGGAAAACGCGAAGAGCGCGTCACGATACCGCGCCCGCGCCTGACGCACCCGCTCCCGGATGCGCGCGGGCGCCGACAATCGTTCGAGCGCCTCCTCCGCGGCTGCGTCCTTCAACCGGTCAAGAAGGCCGAGAAAGTAGATGAACCACTTCTCGATCTTCAGGTCAAGATAGAGGAGCCGGAACCAGGTGAGCGCCTCCTCGATGCCGGCGAACAGACGCTCCGCCTCGGCCGAGCCTTTGAGTCCGCTATGGATGAACTTCAGCAGGTCCAGTTCCTTCATGCGCCTCAGGATCTTCAGGGGGTCGGCCTCGGAAAACATGAGCACCAGCTCCGTGTAGATCCGTTCGCCCGTGAGCCGGTTGAAGAGTTTCATGTTCACCGCGGTCGTGACCAGGTTCTGGGTGTGTTTGCTCATGCGGAAGCTGAACCGCTGCTCGAAACGGATCGCGCGGAGCACGCGCGTGGGGTCCTCCACGAACGAAAGGTTGTGCAGCACGCGGATGGCCTTTTCCTTGATGTCGCGCAGCCCGCCGAAAAAATCAATGAGTTCGCCGAAGCGCTTCCGGTTCAGCCGCACCGCGAGCGTGTTGATCGTAAAGTCGCGGCGGTAGAGGTCTTTTTTGATGGAGGAAAGCTCCACTGTGGGCAGAGCTGCGGGCGACTCGTAGTACTCGAGCCGCGCCGTGGCGATGTCGAGCTTGAGGCCGTTCGGGAGCACCACGACGGCGGTGCCGAACTTCTGGTGGGTCTTCATGCGGCCGCCTGCCCTCTTGACCAGCATGCCGGCAAAGGTGATGCCGTCGCCCTCGACCACGATGTCGATATCGAGGTTCGGCACGCGGAGGAACAGGTCGCGAACGATCCCTCCCACGAGGTAGACGGGGAACCCGGCTTCGCCGGCCACTTCTCCCACCGTCCTGAGCGCTTCGTTCACCTCGCGCGGGAGACGCTCAGCGATCAGCCCCTTGACGTTCCGCCGGGAGCGGAACCCGAATTCATCGGCCTCGCGGGCCTCGTCGAGCCGCGCCTCATGCAGGGAACGCAAAAGGTCGGTGCGCGTGATGGCCCCGACGAGCGCGCCGCCTTCATCTATCACCGGGATAAACCGCTGGTGTTCCTCGAGCATGATTTGCTCCACCCGGCTCATCGGCATGCCGGGCTGCGCGACCGGACCGCCGGTGGTCATGAACTCTTCGACCTTCCGGCTTCCCAAACCGTGAAACAGCGCCTTCTGCACGACCTCGCGCGTGATGATGCCCTGGTACCTGCCCCCGTCCAGCACCGGCAGCACATTCACGCTGAAGCGGGTCATGTCCTCGCCCGCATCCGAAAGGGCGCTGCCCGAGGCAATGGTCTTGACCGGCGACGTCATGATCTCGCTCGCGAGTTTGCCGGGCTTGATATGGCGTTTGAGGATGTCGATCAGCCGCTCCCTGGCCTGCAGATACGTCATGTCCTTGACCGTTGCCGACGCGGCCGTCGCATGCCCGCCGCCGCCCATTTCTTCGAGCACCCTGCCGGCGTTCACCTGCGGTATCCGGGAGCGGCCGATGACGTGCGTCTTGTCCCCCATCTGCGCCACGAGGAAAAGCGCGTCGAGGCTTTCCATGTCCCTCATTTTGTGCGCCAGATTGGCCAGATCGGGAATAAAATGGGGAGCGGCTATTGCCGTGATCACCACGCGCACGCCGTTGATATCGTAGCTCACCGCCGCTTCGACCAGACTGTTCAGGACGGCGATCTGCTCGGGTGTAAGCTCGCGGGAAAGAAAATCGGAAACGATGTTGAGCTGCGCCCCCTGCGAAATGAGGTACGCCACGGCCTGGACGTCCCGTTCGGTCGTCGACACAAAGGTGAGCGAGCCGGTCTCCTCGTAAACCCCGAGGCAGAAGACCGTCGCTTCGAGCGGCGTGATCGGTATCTCCTTCCGCCGCAGCAACTCGACCATGATCGTGGTCGTCGCCCCGAGTTCTTCCACGATTTCAAGCTCTCCCCTGATGTCCCCTGCCGAGGGAGGATGGTGATCGTAGATATGCACCGTCACTCCGGGCCGTTTGAGCGCGGCGGCAAGCTTGCCGAGCCTGGCGGGATTGCGGTTATCGACGATGATGAGCCTGGTGACCCCGTCCACATCGATGTTCCTGAGGCGCTCGGCCTCCAGGGCGTAGAACGCAGATTCGAGGAAAAAATCGCGCATGCTCTTCTCTTGCGAGCCCGGGAAGACCAGTTTCGCCTCGGGATAGAGTTTCTTCGCCGCGACCATGGAGGCCAGTGCGTCGAAATCCGCGTTCGTATGACTGGTGATTACTTCCATTATTTATTAAAATCGGAGTAGGGAGTTCGGGGTTCGGAGCAAAAAATCCTCTGTCCTCTTTGTCTTTCTACACCGAACGCTGAACTCCAAACTCGGCACTCTCCTCATCCTCTCGGATGATACTTCTCGTGGACTTTCTTGAGCCGCTCACGGGAAACCTGGGTGTAAATCTGCGTGGTGGAGATGTCCGCATGCCCGAGCATGGCCTGCACCGTACGAAGGTCTGCGCCGTTGTCGAGCAGGTGCGTGGCAAAGGAATGGCGAAGGGTGTGGGGCGAAATATTCCCTCTGATGCCCGCCTGGCGCGTGTACCGTCGTATCCGTTCCCAGAACATCTGCCGGGTCATGCCCCGCCGCCGCGCGCTGATGAACAGGCAGTCCGAGTTCCCGCCCTTGAGCAACAACGCGCGCGCCCCGTCCAGATACCGTTTTACCGCGCCCACGGCAACTTCTCCCAAAGGCACGGCCCGTTCCCTGGAGCCTTTTCCCATCACGATGAGAAACCCCCGCTCGAGATTGAGTTCCGCCAGCCTGAGCCCCACCAATTCGCTCACGCGAAGCCCCGTGGCATAGAGGACTTCAAGCATCGCCTTGTCGCGCAGGCCGATCGGCGTTTTGGCGTCAGGCTGTTCAAGGAGCGATTCCACATCCGCGGACGAGAGCGCCCTGGGAAGACGTTTCCACCCCCGCGGCGTCTCGATAGTAACCGTCGGATCGGTGCGCGCCAGCCCGTCGGTCAGAAGAAACTTGTGAAATCCCCTCACCGCGGACAGACAGCGGGCGACGGACCGCGCGGCGAGCCCTTGTTTCGACAACGACGCGAGAAACGAGACGACATCAGATTGTCTTGCGTCATCGGGCAGTCCGGATTTCATCGCGCGCAGATAGCTGCGCAGGTCCCGATGATAGGACTCGACGGTATTCCGCGCGAGCCCTTTTTCGACCGTCAGGTAATTAAGAAATCGCTTGAGCAAATCCTCGTTCATGGATGCGCCTCGATAAAACCTGATTTTATTGTAGGGTAAGATCAGAGAAAATGCAAGCGGAGCCGGCGCCGTTGCCTTCGAAAAAATAAAAAAGCAAAATGTGCACTTGACATCCTGGACAGGTCATTGTATAAATAAAAAAGATGGTTCGGACGCGACGCTACAGGCATGATGGAAAATTCAGGAAGATTAATTCAAGGAGGAATAGAATATGAAACGGATAAGTATTGCAATGCTTATGGTATTCGTCATCTTTGGCTCAAGCGCGCTTGCATTTGCGAAATCGGGGGAGGCAATGACCTCGAAAGCCTTTGAAATCGACGGCTCCTTCGGCTGGGCAACGGGACCGGGCGATTTCGACGCGGGTTACGGCCTCAATTTCGGCCTCGGCTATACCCTGGGGCAGGTAGACAAGAACCTCCAGCTCCGGTTCGATCTTTCTTACTACGACTTCAGCCGCGATGTCTTCTTTGAGAGCTTAGATTATAAGCGCGTGCCCTTTACCGTGAGCGCGCGTTACTATTTCCCTATTGTCGAGAGGCTGGCGGCATTCGCCCAGGCGGGCATTGAAACCAGTTACGATTCCAGGGATGAGTTTGACGTATTCGGGAACAAACACACGAACCACGAGGTCAACCTCGGCGTGACACCCGGCGGCGGCGTGGAGTTTTTCATCAATGACAGCGCAAGCATCTTCGCGGTCGCACGCTGGCATCTGATTACGGACAGCTACTTCAGCATGCTGTTCGGCGGGGCATATCATTTTTAGCGATTCTTTGCTGCGTCCGATAAACACTTCTCACAAAAATGCCCCTCCCGGTAAAAGCGGGAGGGGCATTTTTTATGAATCATAAAACAAAAAGATTTTTACAGCCGGCTCCCTACTGGTTGCGGGGGGCGGCATTTCCCTCCTCTTGCGGGATGCTGTTGAACAATCCGTGTTTTTTCATAATATCATACAAGGTCGGCCTGCTGATCCCCAGAGCTTCCGCTGCCTTGGCCACATTGCCGCAATGCTTGTCAAGTGCGAGCGCGACCAGCTCTTTTTCGACTCTGTCCTTCGCGTCCTTCAAGGTCCTGACCTCCTGGTCCTCCGCGCCCCGGCGCATCGGCATTGCATCGAATCCCAGGTCCTTCGGCGTAATCAGCGGCGCTTCGGACAAGAGGATAGCACGTTGAATTTTGTTCTCAAGTTCCCGTATGTTTCCCGGCCACTCATACGCTTCCAGGCTCTCCAGAGCGCCTGCGCTGAAGCCGCGCAGTCTTTTATTGTACGAATCTCCGTATTTTTTTAGAAAATAACTGGCAAGAATTACAATATCCCCCGCCCGCTCTTTAAGCGGCGGAACAGTTATCAATACCACCCCCAGCCGGTAGTACAGATCTTCCCTGAACCTGCCTTCTTTTGTTTCCTTGAGCAGGTCCTTGTTCGTGGCTGCGAGAACCCTTGTGTTAAGCGGGATAGATTCCCTGCCGCCGACGCGCTGGATGGTCTTGTCCTGAAGGAACCGAAGCAGCTTAACCTGCAGTGGAGGCGGGAGCTCGCCGATCTCATCGAGGAACAGGGTCCCGTTCTGAGCATACTCGACTTTGCCCTGCACCTGCGCATGCGCCCCGGTAAACGCCCCGCGTTCATGCCCGAAGAGCTCTGATTCGAGGAGCGTCTCCGGAATCGCCCCGCAGTTGATGGGCACGAAGGGCCCGTCTTTCCGCAGACTCATGTCATGGATCGACCGCGCCACGAGTTCTTTCCCGGTCCCGCTCTCTCCCAGAATCAGGACGGAAGCGTCCGAGGACGCTATCTTTCGTATCGTGGAGAATACCGACTGCATCTCCTTGCACTGGCCGATCATGCCGTTTTGAATCGTCTGGCGTTCAAGGGCATGGCATAACGAGCGGTTTTCTTCTTCGATGAGGGAAAGGTGAAACGCCCTCCTGATTATGACCCGCAGCTCTTCAAGGTTGATCGGCTTCTGGTAAAAATCATAGGCGCCCAGTTGAATGGCTTTCAGCGCGTTCTCCCGCTGGTCGTTGCCCGTGATCACGATTATTTTCGACGCGGGATTGTGCCGGAGCATCTCCTGGAGGCAGCGGAACCCTTCCTCGGTCCCGTTCTCACGGGGCGGAAGCCCGAGGTCGAGGGTCACGACGCGCGGCGCGCTCTTCTTGAACAGGGAGAGCGCCTCCTTCCCGTTCCCGGCGAGCATCACGGCATAATCCTTGGTGAGGCCCCATTTCAACTGGGTGCGTATTTCATCGCTGTCATCGATAATCAGGAGTTTTTCCATGGCAGTGTCCTTCAGAAGAGCGGATCGCGGCACGTCATATTTTTATACGAAGCGATCGTTTTCCGATCAGGGTGAGCTCAATACCTCCGGCACGGATCATTCCCCGGAGGGAGGACAGAAGAATATCAGGCCGTCCAGGCGCGGAGCAAACGGCAAAAAAATCGCGCTCATTGCTCCGCCGGAGCGGGCTCCGCGCCAGGCAGAACAACCGTGAAGACCGTCCCTTTGCCGGGCTCGCTCTTCACTTCAATTCTGCCGGCATGGGCCTCAACGATCTGCCTGCACTGATAGAGCCCGATGCCCAGCCCCTTTTCCTTTGTGGTGCTGAACGGTCTGAACAGATGATTTTTTATAAAATCTTCGGTCATTCCTGCGCCGGCATCGGCAACGCGGATGCAGACGCCGCCGTTCTCCTTGCCCGTCTCCACCGTCACTCTCCCCTGCCCGCTGCTCGCTTCCAGCGCGTTCTGGACA